>NZLV01000210.1 GCA_002694345.1 Maricaulis sp. | reverse complement strand
GTGTCGAAAACGAAGGGATAGGGGCCTTCCTCATTGACCATCAGCTCGACCATCGGTCGGCCGGTCGACAGGTCCATGCTGATCGCTTCAGCCTCGGGCTGCAGTGCCTGGGCCGCGCTGGTCAGAGCGGTGCCGGCGACGAACCCGGCGGCAATGGCGTGTGCGAAGTGACGGAAACGGATCATGAAAACCTCAATGCTGACTGTTCGCGGTGCAATAAGCAGGCGCCAGCTGACGAGGGCATGATCGAAGCGTGAACACTGCGTCATCTCGCCGTTCACCGGTGAGACCGGCGCGGGGAACACAAGCGTCTCTGCTTCCGGTGCGTCGCGGGTTTTGACGGGACGGCGCGCTGGACTATTGCGCGCCGGACCCGCTGTCGGCGACTTGCGGCGTGTCGGACGGGCCGGCCGCATTCGCGGCGGCATCGCGGATTGCCAGGATGCGGTCGCGCTCGGCTTCGAACAGCGGGATCTCGTCCGTGTTGAGCTGGCGGCCGGTGGGCAGGTCTAGCGTCATCGGGTTCACCGGCGTGCCATTGTGATGGACTTCATAATGCAGGTGCGGCCCGGTGGAGCGGCCCGTGGTACCCACATAAGCGATGACCTGGCCCTGGGTGACACGGCTGCCAGCGCGGATGCCGCGGGCAAACCCGTTGAGGTGGGCATAGGCGGTCTCATAGCCATTGGCGTGACGGATACGGACATAATTGCCGAAACTGCCGAACCGGTTGGCCCGTTCCACAACACCATTGCCCGCTGCGTAGACCGGCGTGCCGCGCGGTGCGGCGAAGTCCGTGCCGTTATGGCGGCGCGTATAGCCCAGGATCGGGTGCTGGCGCGCGCGCGAGAAGTGCGAGGACAGGCGGGCGCCATTGATCGGCGTCAGCATCAGCAGGCGTTGGGCGCTGGCCCCTTCGCCGCTGTAATAGCCGACAATGCCGTCCGGCGTTTCATAGCGGAAGAATTCCTTCGGCTCGCCGCGGCCTTCATAGCGGGCATAGAGGATATCGCCGGTGCGGGCGGTATCGCCTTCCTCGTCAACGAAGCGTTCGAACACGATGTCGAACCCGTCGCCCGGCTGGATGGAGCGCTGGAAGTCGATGGCATAGGCCAGAACGCCGGCCAGCTCGACGACGACCCGGTCGGTGGCACCGGCATTGAGCGCATCGACATAGAGCGAGGTCGTGATCTCCCCGGTGGAGCGGACCATTTCCCGGTCGAACTGGGCGATGGTCTCGCGGGCGCGAAACTGGTCATCCCAGGTGCGGGCCACGGTGATGGAGCGTTCGATTTCCGGGCGGAAGGACAGGCCGTTCAGGCGCAGGCTGGCCTCTCCACCGTCTTCACCCGGCGTCGTCTCGACATAGAGACGGATATCCTGGCCGGCGCGCAGATAGCGCAGGTCGTAGAGCGTGCTGAGCGCCGAGATCGCGCGGGCCGCTTCGACGCGGTCGATGCCGGCATCGTCCAGCAGGCCGGCCAGCGTACCGCCGCGCGGCACTTCGCGCTCGACCTGGATTGTGGTCGGGCAGCGCGTGCAGTCGGTGAAGGCAGCGTCGTTGAGGGCGATGATGTCGCTGGGGAAGGCGAGGCTGAGCCCGGGCGGTTCGATGGCCCTGTGCCGTTCTGCAACGGTCTCGGCCGGCTGCGCCGGCAGATCGGTGGACACCTGGACGGTGTCCGCCACCGGTTCGCGTTCCAGCATGGCTGCATCGCTTTGCGGTTCGCGGCCTGTCATCAGGGCGAACAGCAGGATGGCAGACAGGCTCAGACTGGCTGCGGCCACCAGGCCGCGGGTCCGGTGAGCATCGGCGCGGGATACATCAAATGAGGACATTCAGTGTCCAGACTCCGGTCAGCTTCAGACGCCACGTGGCTTGCACGGGATGTGTAGCAAAACTCGCACCGGAACCGGTGTGCCGGATCGGTTCGAGTGCCCCCTCCAACCGGGGACGAATCATGTCTTGGACTGAACCGGTTGCCAAGACCTTTCCGCTGAATGTTTCATGCGGCTCCGCTGTGAAAACGCGCGAGCGCGGCGAAGAATCGTGTATGGGTTTTTCCATGCTTGATGAATTTCCGTCCGAACTCGCCGCCGAACAGCTCTCCGCACTCCTGTGCTCCCGGCTGTGTCATGACCTTGTAAGCCCGGTCTCCGCCCTGGGGGCGGCGCTGAGCGTGCTGGATGATGGCGATGCCAGTGACATGCACGAGGATGCAATGGAACTGGTGCGGGAAAGCTCGCGCCAGGCCCAGGCGAAGCTCGAATTTGCCCGCCTGGCCTTTGGGGGTGGCGGATCGGCGCCGGGGGTTCTCGATTGCCGTGAACTGCAGCGCCTGACGGAAAACATGTATCAGGCCTTCAAGCCTGAAATCGTCTGGAAGGTCGAGGCGGCCGGGCTGGAAAAGTCCGCCGGTCGTCTCCTGTTGAACCTGTGTTCGCTGGGGGTCGATGCGGCCCCGCGCGGCGGCACGGTGACAGTGGAAGCGACGTCTTCAGCGGGCGGGGCGCGCCTGCGCGTTGTCACCGAAGGCCCGCGGGCCCGTCTGGAAGAGGGAACCGCCCTCGCACTGGAAGGCCAGGCGCCGGAGAATGGTTTTGATGGCCGTTCGATCCAGCCCTATTACACGGCTCTGATTGCGCGCAGCGCCGGTGGCCGGGTGAGTGCGCATGCTGATGGAGAGCGGGTGGAGTTCCAGGCTCTGCTCAAGCCTGTGGAAGGCATGATTGGCTAAAATTGTCGCCACTCATATCGTATTCACACTTCAAACGTTGAGGCCAAGAGTCCGTTAACTAAGGCCTGCCAGTGTGCGGTGAAATCACTACCGTATACGGGGCATGCCATGGACGATCTCATCAGCGAGTTCCTGACCGAAACGGCGGAAAGCCTGGACGTCATTGACGCAGAACTGGTGCGCTTCGAGAACAATCCGGAAGACCGGGCCATTCTCGACAATATTTTCCGCCTTCTTCATACCGTCAAAGGGACTTGCGGCTTTCTGGGCCTGCCACGTCTTGAAGCGGTCGCACACGCTGGCGAGACCCTTCTGGGCAAATTCCGCGATGGTGAGCTGAAAGTCTCTCCGCCGATGGTGACCCTGGTTCTCCAGGCCATCGACCAGATCAAGGAATTGCTGGAAGCGCTGGAAGCCACGGGCCAGGAACCGGCCGGTGAAGACAGCGCGCTGATCGGCCGTCTGGAAGATGCCTCCATGGGCAAGCTGGAAGGCGCCGAGCAGGCGGTTCCGGAAAAGCCTGAGAACTGGGATGAGGATCTCGGCCGCGAACTGCGCCCGGGTGAAGTCTCCCTCGCTGATCTCGAAGCCGCCTTCAACAACGCTGAAGTGGATCCGGGCATGGCGCCGGAACCGGTCGCTGAGGCTGCACCGGTCGAGCATCTGGGTGTGGGTGATTTCGATCCGGAACTGGGTCGCGAACTGCGTCCGGGTGAAGTCTCGGCCGCTGAACTGGAAGCCGCCTTCCTGAATGCTGAAGCCGACCCGGCTGTCGCCCCGGCAGCTCCGGTCGCTCCGAAAGCCGACTTCATCACGGATGACATGAGTCAGGAAGAAGCGCTCCAGTCCGCGATGGCGGAACTCAAGGGCGGTGCCGATGCCAATCATGGCGAAGGCGGTCCGCGCGTCCAGCAGACCGTCCGGGTCGGCGTGGATGTGCTGGAAGCCTTGATGACCACGGTGTCGGAACTCGTTCTGACCCGGAACCAGCTGATGCAGACCGTGCGTGGTCTGGAAGATGACGAACTGAAAGGCCCGCTGCAGCGCCTGTCCGCCGTGACCGGTGAACTGCAGGACGGTGTCATGAAGACCCGTATGCAGCCGATCGGCGATGCCTGGCGCAAACTGCCGCGGATCATCCGCGACGTGTCCACCGATCTGGGCAAGAAGATCGAACTGGTCATGGAAGGCCAGGACACCGAGCTGGACCGTCAGGTTCTCGAACTGATCAAGGATCCGCTGACCCACATGGTCCGCAACTCGGCCGACCACGGCCTGGAGATGCCGGCCGACCGGGTGAAAGCCGGCAAGTCCGAAAAGGGCGTGATCAAGCTGTCCGCCTATCACGAAGGTGGTCACATCATCATCGCCATCTCCGATGATGGCAAAGGTCTCGACACCCAGCGGATCGGCGAAAAGGCCCTCGAAAAAGGCCTGACGACGCACGACGAACTGGAGCGCATGACCGAAGCGCAGATCCATCGCTTCATTTTCGCGCCGGGCTTCTCGACCGCTGCCAAGGTCACCAACCTGTCCGGCCGCGGTGTCGGCATGGACGTGGTGCGCACGAATATCGAACAGATCGGCGGCGTTGTGGACGTGTCCTCGAAAGCCGGCCGCGGTTCGCACTTCTCGATCAAGATCCCGCTTACCCTGGCCATCGTGTCCGCCCTGATCGTGGGCTGTGACGAGGAACGCTTCGCCATTCCGCAGCTGTCGGTGCGCGAACTGGTCCGCGTGGGTGCCGGGTCCGAGCATTCCGTTGAAAACCTGCACGGGGCCCAGGTCATGCGTCTGCGTGACCGCCTGATGCCGATCATCGACCTGCACAATGTGCTGGGTGTCGGTGAAGCCAAGCAGACCGGTGATGACCAGGCCGCCTTTGTGGTCGTGCTCGATGCCGGTGGCCGCAATGTCGGCCTCGTGGTCGACAATGTCCTGGATACCGAGGAAATCGTCGTGAAGCCGCTGTCGGAATCCCTGCGCAATGTGCAGGCCTATTCCGGTGCCACCATTCTGGGCGACGGCTCCGTCATCATGATCCTGGATCCCAACGGCCTGGCCGGCGAGATTGTCTCGGCCATGGACGAGGAAGCCACCGCAGCGGCCCAGTCCGCGACGGTCACCGAGCTGGACCAGCAGACGCAGCGTCTGCTTCTGGTCCGCGCCGGCGGCGAAGAGCCCAAGGCTGTGCCGCTCGCCCTGGTTACCCGACTGGAAGAATTCGACCTGTCGGCCCTGGAGAACACGAATGGACGCCGCGTGGTCCAGTATCGTGGTCGCCTCATGCCGATCGTGCCGCTGGGTGCGGAAGTCACGGAACGCGAAGGCCAGCGCCAGCCGGTCCTCGTCTTTGCCGAGAACCACACCTCCATCGGTCTGGCCGTCGACGAGATTGTCGATGTGGTGGAAGAGCGTGTCGACCTGCAGATGTCTTCGGACCGCCAGGGCGTCATCGGCTCCGCCATCATCAAGGGCAAGGCCACGGATGTGGTCGACATCGCCTGGTATCTCGACCAGTCCCGCGCCGGCGAGATCCAGCGTCGCTCCTCCTCCCGCCGCCGCAAGGTCCTGCTGGTCGATGCCGACGCCTTTGCGCGCCGCATGATCGCGCCGCTGCTGGCTGCAGCCGGCTATGACGTGACGCCGTCCGGCGGCATGCATGAAGTCAAGGCGATTGCCGAGGCGGGCGAACAATTCGACGCCCTGGTCGGTGATCCCAGCGCCCTGGACCGCATCCGCAAGGACGGTCTGTGGACCAACCTGCCGGCCCTGGCCGTCACGGATTGGCCGGAAGATACCCAGGCTGAAGGCCTGACCATGGTTCTGCCGCGGTCTGATCGCGGTGCCCTGATTGCGGCCCTCGACGAGGTGTCCCAAGAGGAGAAAGTGGCATGAGTGAGCATCACACCCACTCCAACGAGCTCAGCGCTGAAGCGATGAACGAGTACGTGTCCGTGCGGATCGGTGACCAGCTCTTCGGGGCCCCGGTCGACCAGATCCGCGAAGTCTTCGCCCCGCAATCGGTGACGCATGTTCCGCGGGCGCCGGATGAAGTGGCCGGACTGCTGAACCTGCGTGGCCGGATCGTGACCGCGATCGACGCCCGCCGCCGCATGGGGCTGCCGCCCCGCGACAAGAGCGAGAGCGGAATGGCACTCGGTGTCGAGCGTGGCAATGAAATCTTCGGACTTATCGTGGACAGTGTCGGTGAAGTGCTTCGCCGCCCGCGGTCGGAGCTGGAACCGGTTCCCGCCCATGTCGACGCCACCTGGCGTTCCATGGTGAAGGGGGTTCACCGGCTGGAAAAAGAATTGCTCGCCGTGCTTGACGTGTCGGCCGTTATTGGAGCGGTGGCCCGCAAGAATGAAGCGGCCTGAGGAGGGGTAAGGGCATGAAAACCTGTCTCGTCGTCGACGACTCCCGGGTGATCCGGAAAGTCGCTCGCAAGATCATCGAAGAGCTCGAATTCAATTGTGTCGAGGCGGCGGACGGGTCCGAGGCGCTTGAGGCTTGCCGCAAGCAGATGCCCGATGCCGTCCTTCTGGACTGGAACATGCCGGTCATGAACGGCCTGGATTTCGTCAAGGCGCTGCGCCGTGAAGAAGGCGGGGATACCCCTGTCGTCGTCTTCTGCACGACCGAGAATGACATGGCGCACATCACCGAAGCCCTGCGCGCCGGTGCCGACGAATACGTCATGAAGCCCTTTGATGGCGACATCATCGAATCCAAGTTTCAACAGACCGGATTGATCCGCGCCTCCTGAGGAGTTTCCCATGCCGGAACTCGCCCCCAACGGCGCGCCCGCAAATTCCATCGCCAAGGTTCTCGTCATCGATGACTCCGCCGTCGCGCGGGGCCTGATGACGCGTTGGGTCGAGGAAGATCCGGACCTGCACCTGATCGGCTCTGCAGTCGATGGCGAACAGGGTCTGAAAAAGGCCCAGGAACTCAAGCCCGACCTGATCGTGCTTGATGTCGAAATGCCCAAAATGGATGGTTTGGCCGCCCTGCCGTTGCTGCTCAAGGCGGTGCCGGGCTCCAAGGTTGTCATGGCCTCGACGCTGACCCGCCGCGGCGGTGAAGTGACGATCCGGGCCCTGTCCATGGGGGCCGCAGACTACGCGCCGAAACCGCAGGCTGGCCGTCTGGCCGGTGCGGAGGAATTCCGCCGCGATCTGCTGGCCAAGCTGAAAGCCCTGGCGCCGCGTCCGATTCCGCCAGTTCCGTCCCAGCGGGACATTCCGGCGCGTCCGGCAACACCGATGGCGCGCTCTGCGCCGCCGGCTGGTGCTCCGGCCGCTTCGGCTCCGGCTCCGGTCCGTCGGCCCATGCTGACTCCGAAGGCGCCGCCGCGCACTCCGGGACAACGCCATGCCTGCAAGCCCGAAATCATTGCCATCGGGTCTTCGACAGGTGGCCCCCAGGCGCTGCGGGATGTTGCCGCGGCCTTCACGGCTGACATGCGGGCACCGATCGTGATCGCCCAGCACATGCCGGCCCTGTTCACCAAGATCCTGGCAGAACACCTGTCCAAGGCCTGCCCGCTGCGCTGCAAGGAAGCCGAGGATGGCGAACGCCTGACCGGTGGCGGTCTCTATATCGCGCCGGGCGACTTCCACATGACGGTCCGCAAGGACGCGGCCGGTTTTTACGCCGTGCTGGACCAGACCCCGCCGATCAATTTCTGCCGTCCGGCCGTGGACCCGCTTTTCCAGTCGGTGGCCGAAGCAACGGGCGGCCGCTCTCTGGGCGTGATCCTGACGGGCATGGGGCATGACGGTCGTGAAGGCTGCCGTCATCTGCGCAATGCCGGTGGGACGATCCTCGCCCAGGACGAAGCCTCGAGTGTCGTCTGGGGCATGCCGGGCGCTGTGGCCGAAGCCGGCCTGGCCGACGAAATCCTGCCCCTGGCGAAAATCGGCGCGGGCATTGCCCAGCGCGCGAAGAATGGAATGTAGCCATGATCAGCACTGACGATATCAAATTCGTGGCCGAGCAGGCCTACAAGCGATCCGGCCTGGTGCTGTCGACTGACAAGGGATACCTGCTGGAGAGCCGTTTGGCGCCGCTGGCCCGGGCCGAGGGCTTCCCTTCCATCGATGCGCTGATCGCTGCCGCCAAGCGTGACCCCAATGACCGCATCCTGTGGCAGATCACGGAAGCGCTGGCGACGCACGAAACCTTCTTCTTCCGGGACAACACGCCCTTCGACCTGTTCAAGCAGGAAATCCTGCCGGTGCTGTCGCGGGCGCGGGGCAATTCGGGTTCGATCCGGATCTGGTGCGCCGCCTGTTCCTCCGGTCAGGAGCCTTATTCACTGGCGATGATGCTGGAAGAGGAGCGTGCCCGTATCGGCAATCTGCGCTTCGAGATCATTGCCACCGATATGGCACCGCGGGTGCTGGAAAAGGCCAAGGCCGGCGTCTATTCCCAGTTCGAGGTCCAGCGCGGCCTGGCGATCCAGCGTCTTGTTCAGCATTTTGAACAGCAGGGCGACCAGTGGCGCATCAAGCCGAACATTCGCGCCATGGTGAACTTCCAGAAGCAGAACCTGCTGGAGAACTTCTCCAATCTGGGTTCCTTCGACGTGATCTTCTGCCGCAATGTGCTGATCTATTTCGATGCCGACACCAAGAAGCGTGTTCTGGCGCGTCTGGCGAGCCAGACGGCCCAGGATGGCTATTTGATCATGGGTGCAGCGGAGACGGTTGTGGGCCTGTCCCAGGACTACAGCCCTGTGGAAGGGCGTCGCGGTCTCTATGGCCGGGCCGGCGCGGCGAAGTCTGCCGCCGCCTGATCCCGACCTGTAAATTGGAAATTCGAAACGCCGCGCCCTTGGGCGCGGCGTTTTTCATTCCGCGAGAGCTTCTGCGTCGATTGTGCCGAGAATGTGGGATAGTAGGGCGCTGGCCTCACCGGACATCCGGTCCAGATAGTCCGGATCATTCGAGGTGAGGACCACGCCAACGCGAACGCGGCGGTAATTGCCATCCTCGCCATAAAGGAGTTCGGCAAAGTCCTCGAAGAGGGGGCCGTCCTCGCCGTCCGCCAAGCCGGTGCAACGTTGCCAGCTGGCCTCGACTGTGGAGGCGTCGGATACGGGATGGGACACCGGATCTTCACACCAGTCCACAGGTGCGGGCATCAGCTGGTCTTCATCCAGCTCGGCCGGGTCCGTGTCCAGGCGTACACCGTCGGCATCGTGCCGGGTGACGCTTTCCGCTTTGACGTCAATGCCGTAGCTGACCGCCCAGGTGGCGTCTGTGGCGTCGGCCTCGGTGCTCAACAGGTCGAAGGTCGCGTCGGCATGGGCTTCCAGTTCGTCGAGCCCGTTCAGCGTGATCCC
>NZLV01000209.1 GCA_002694345.1 Maricaulis sp. | reverse complement strand
TGGGTCCAGGTTCGTTCACGGAGGGATGCCTATGAAGGGCATGTCCCCCGCAAAAGCCTGTCCGGATCGACCGGCACGGCGACGCACCGCGTTTCCGCCCGCCTCGCCCTGGTCTATTCCGAGCCGGATTTCACATGCCCTGTCACCCTGACGCTGAGCCTTGGGTCAGACCTGCGGATCACGGAAACACGCCAGTCCACCCGGCCCCGTTCACCGGCAATTGAAATGGGCCGCCTGCAGGACGGGCGAGGCTGGATACCCATGCAGCATGTCTCGCCGGTTGATGCCCTCGCCTCTTCCCCCAGCGACACGGCCCGGCGCTTTCTGGGCACGCCTTATCTCTATGGTGGCCGCTCGGCGCTGGGAATTGACTGCTCCGCCCTGGTCCAGCTGAGCTGGTTCATGGCCGGACGGAGCCTTCCGCGGGACACCCGCGACCAAATCACGTCTGATCAACTGGATACCTTGCCGCCCTGCAGCTTGGCCGATATCCCGAAAGAGGCCCTGATCCTGATTCCAGGGCATGTGCTGATTTCCACCGGAGGCGGCCAGGCCATTCATGCGGACGGGATATCCTTTTCCGTCGTCGGCGAGACCATCGAGGCCGCCCTGGCCAAGCGGGGCGTGGCGGCCGAGACCCTGACCATAAGGATGCCCAGGCAGACATGAGCGATATCCGCTTCAGAGACCTGACCGCCGATGACATCGATCCGATCCGGGCCCTCTACACCACCTACCGCCCGGCAGGGGTCAAGCTGGACCGCCTGCGTGCCGAGCATGCGACCTGCCCGGGGGTCGTGGTTATGGCGGGCGAAAGGCTGGTCGGATTTGCCTATTGCTATTCCTTCGCGCCGGACATCTACGAGCTGGCCAACATTTTCGTCCATCGCGACTTCCGGGATGCCGGTCTTGGCCGGACCCTGCTGGAACGGATCTGCGAGCGGGCTGCTCCAACCCACAACGCCATCGTTGCGGTGAACAGCCTGAAGGCCGAAACCACGGAACCCAAGCGCCGGCCGGACGGTCTGTACGCGCGGGGCGGTTTTGATGTGGTCCTGCAAACCCCGCACTCGACCGTCTACGCCAAATCCCTGTCCCCCGCCGGATCGGACGGAGGCTAGCCACGCTCATGCCCAAGCTCGGACTCATCGCCTCGCTGTCGGGCCCGAAAGAAAAGATCGGGACCGGCATGGCGCGGTCGCTCGAACTGGGCATCGATCTGGCCCGCGAGCAGTCGGGCGGATCCGACGCGCCCGTCGAGGTTCTGGAATTCGATGACCACGGCAATGCCCATGATGCACTCATGGCCTATCGCGCCTGTCGGGAGGCCGGATGTGACGCCATTGTCGGTCCGGCGGATTCCGATTCCATGCGGGCGATCCTCGCGGAAGCCGGTGAGCCGGCGCCGGTCCTGTTCTCCACGATCGCCACGGCCACACAGCTGACGGAACGGCCGGTGAGCGGCTTCTTCCGGCTGACCACGCCAGATGCCGCCCGCGTCGCCATGCTGGTGCAAACCATCCTGCAAATCTATGGCCGGAAGCCCATCCGCGTCTTTGCGGCGCGCGGCAATCCGCACTGCTACGCACAATCACTCAAGCAGGATGTCACGTCCCATCTGGACACGCTCGGTCTGGACTATTCCGTCCAGGACTTCTCGACCGGACGCCTGGAGATCGACCTGCCAGCGAAGGGAGAGCCGGTCCTGGTATGCGCTGTCAGCGCCGATTCCGTGAAGCTCGCCGAAGCGCTGCGCAAATCGAAATGTCGCAACCAGGTGTTTGGCTTCGGTTCCAATACGAACTGGTTCCACCGTTCGACCATTGGCAGCATCGTCGTGGCCGACCTGGATCGCGACGGGACGGATGAACGCTTACAGGCCTCGCTGAAACAGCTCGAGGACAGTCACCTGGTCTCTGATCCGTCCCTGCCCACCGTCAATGCGGGCTATATCGTCCAGACTTTGGCGCGGCAACTGGACGAGGCTTCAGCGCAGAGCCTGCGGACACGGCTTCACGAGGCGCCGGTCTCCGGAATTTTCGGCCCGCTTTCCTTCACCCAGAAGGGCGAAATGGCCGGCTTCGAACAAATCTCGCCGCTTCGCGTGAAACGCCGGCTTGGCCGATACTGGTTCTCGGCCCTGCGCCGCCGGGAAAAGCCGACCTTCCACGATATCGACTGGGTACGCTCCGCCACGCTGAACGCCACCAATCTCATCCTCGCCATTCTGGGCGTTCTGGTCGGCATTCTCGGGGTCTGGCTGTCGCGCTGAGCGTACTAGCTTTCCCTGGCGCTGAGCTCTTCCTTCACCTTTTCCGCCAGCTGGGTCAGCGTGAACGGCTTGGGCAGGAAGGAGATTTCCTGTTCCTTGGACAGCGTGTCGGAGAATTGTTCAGCAGCATAGCCGGAGATGAAGACGATACGGGTGTCCTTGAGGAGATGGCGGGCTTTCTCCAGCAGGCCCGGCCCGTCCAGGCCCGGCATGACGACGTCCGAGATCACCAGGTCGAAGCCCTCTTCCTCATCCTCGAGGATTTCATAGGCCTCTTCCCCGTCACAGGCTTCCATCACATCATAGCCGCGCTTGGCGAGCGTCTTGGCGGCGATATTGCGCACGGCGTCCTCGTCCTCGACGAGGAGGATGCGACCGCGCCCGGACAGATCTTCCGGCGCTTTTTCGACGGTTTTCTCGACTTCTGCCTGTTTCAGCTCGACCGTCTCTTCCTCGGTCGGCAGATGGCCGGGCAGGTAGATGGTGAACGTCGTGCCCTTGCCCACTTCACTGTCGGCGAACAGGAAGCCGCCGGACTGTTTGACGATACCGTAGACCGTCGCCAGGCCCAGGCCTGTGCCCTTGCCAGCTTCCTTGGTGGTGAAGAAGGGTTCGAAGATCTTCTCCAGCGTCGACTTGTCCATGCCATGGCCTTCATCGGTCACGGCAATGGCGAGCCAGTCACCCTCGCGCGGATTGGGCGCGCCGGCATTGCGGACGATTTCATCGCTGACCCGGGCCGTCTTCACGACCAGGGAACCGCCGCCCTGATCCCGCATGGCGTCGCGGGCATTGGCGGCCAGATTGATGATGGCGGTTTCCAGCTGGCCCTTGTCGGCCTTGATCAATGGCAGGTCGCGGCCATGGACAATGTCCAGGCGCACAGTTTCCTCGACGATCTGACGCAACAGGACAGAGACGTCGGACAGGAGATCGCCGATATCCAGCGTTTCCATGCGGAAGGTCTGCTTGCGCGAGAAGGCCAGGAGTTTGCGGACCAGGCCGGCGGCACGGGCCACGGTCTGGTTGATCGACTGGAGCTCGGAATAGTCCGGGTCGCCCACCGGGTGCCGGTTGAGCAGCTCGTCGCAATTCAGGCGCACGGCGGTGAGCAGGTTGTTGAAGTCGTGAGCGACACCCCCGGCCAGCTGGCCAACGGCCTGCATTTTGTTGGCCTGGGAGAATTGGCGCTCCATCTCCTTCCAGGTGGTGACATCGATGACATAGGCCACCCGTTTGCCGCCCCGCGCCGGAGCGAAGGCGAGGTGAGCATAGACCGGGGTCTCACCGCTTTCCAGACGCGCTTCCGCCGGCTCCCCGCTGCCGGCCATCGCCGCAGCGAAGGCTTCATCCGGCGAACGGCCATCATCCCAGTTGAACAGGTCGCAGAACTTGATGCCCGGAATGGCCTTGCCGCCGGTCAATTGGACCAGGGCCGGGTTCACGTCCTCGATGATGGCGGTTTCCGGATCCGCCCCATCCAGCTTGACCACGCCGAAAGGCGCATTGGCAAACATCTCGTCGAGCGTGCGTCCGGTCGTCTGCGGCGCGTCCGACGCCATCGCCTGGGTCACGCCCGGAGGTGTACCGGTAGCAGACAGGCCGTACATGACGACACGGCCCATGCCGCTATCGCCCGGCGTCCATTCCACGGCCAGGGCGACCGGGCTTTCAATCCCGTCCCGCGCTTTCAGGCGCGCATCAATGCGGGCCACGCCCTCACCGCCGCGTGTCTGCTGCACCGCCTTGGCCCCATCGCCCGCCAAAACCTCCTTGAGGGGCGGGAAAGGCGCACCTTCGGACAGGCCCAGCCAGTCGCGGAAAGTGGCATTGCCATTGGCGATCTCGCCATTGACGCGCAGGGAGAAGAGCGCAACCGGCGCATGCAGGCACCAGTCCGCCAGCGCCAGGGCAGAGCCGGCATCGCGCGGACCACCATCCTTGAGGCGCCAGAGGATCAGGCCGCCCTCCTGCGGGCTGGCCTCCAGATGGAAGCGTTCGACCCGGCCTTCGCCCAGATCGAGCGGCGGGAGAAGCTCACAGGCGCCCTCCCCCCGTGCGGCGGCGCGCCCCAGCCGGTAGACAACGCCGTCGCCGCCACCGGATCCGGCCCAG
>NZLV01000208.1 GCA_002694345.1 Maricaulis sp. | reverse complement strand
TGAACTGGTTCCCCTTCCTGCTGCTGATCGGGGTGTGGATCTTCTTCATGCGCCAGATGCAGGGCGGCGGACGCGGCGGGGCCATGGGCTTCGGCAAGTCCAAGGCCCGCCTGCTGACCGAACATCATGGCCGCAAGACATTTGACGATGTCGCCGGTGTCGATGAAGCCAAGGAAGAACTCCAGGAAGTTGTCGACTTCCTGAAGGACCCGTCCAAATTCCAGCGCCTCGGCGGCAAGATCCCGAAAGGCGCGCTCCTGGTCGGCCCTCCGGGTACCGGTAAGACCCTTCTGGCTCGCGCCGTGGCCGGTGAGGCCAATGTGCCCTTCTTCACCATTTCCGGCTCGGACTTCGTGGAAATGTTCGTCGGTGTCGGCGCATCCCGCGTCCGTGACATGTTCGAACAGGCCAAGAAGAACGCGCCCTGCATCATCTTCATCGACGAGATTGATGCGGTCGGTCGCTCGCGCGGTGCCGGCCTGGGTGGTGGCAATGACGAGCGCGAACAGACCCTCAATCAGCTCCTGGTCGAGATGGACGGGTTCGAATCCAATGAAGGCATCATCCTGATCGCCGCGACCAACCGTCCCGACGTTCTGGACCCGGCCCTGCTGCGTCCGGGCCGTTTCGACCGCCAGGTCGTCGTGCCCAATCCGGACATCACCGGCCGCGAGAAGATCCTCAAGGTCCACATGCGCGATGTGCCGCTGGGCTCGGATGTGGATGCCAAGACCATTGCGCGCGGCACGCCGGGCTTCTCCGGTGCGGATTTGGCCAATCTGGTCAATGAAGCCGCCCTGCTGGCCGCCCGCCGCAACAAGCGCCTCGTCTCCATGCAGGAGTTCGAGGACGCCAAGGACAAGGTCATGATGGGGCCGGAGCGCCGCTCCATGGTCATGTCCGAAAAGGAAAAGGAACTCACCGCCTATCACGAGGCCGGTCACGCCCTGGTGGCGATGAATGTTCCGGAGTCCGACCCGGTCCACAAGGCGACCATCATCCCGCGCGGTCGTGCGCTGGGCATGGTGATGCGTCTGCCGGAAGCCGACAAACTGTCCGAGAACTACACCCAGATGACGTCTTTCCTGGCCATCGCCATGGGTGGCCGTGTCGCGGAAGAGCTCAAATTCGGCAAGGACAAGATCACGTCGGGCGCCTCGTCCGATATCCAGCAGGCGACCCGCATGGCCCGCGCCATGATCACCCGCTGGGGCTTCTCCGACAAACTCGGCACGATCGACTATTCCGACGACAATGGTCAGAACGTGTTCCTGGGCCAGGAAATCACCCGGTCCAAATCGATCTCCGGTTCCACCGCGCAGATCATCGAGGAAGAGGTTCGCCGCCTGATCGATGAGGCCAATGATACGGCCCGCCGTATCCTGACCGAGAAGAAGAAGGATTGGGAAACGCTCGCCGAAGGCCTGCTCGAATACGAGACCCTGAGCGGTGCCGAGATCGACGATCTGCTCAAGGGCAAGCCGCCGAGCCGTCCGGAAGATGACCCGACCCCGCCCCAGGCCCCGCCGTCGAGCGCTGTGCCGACCACGGATGAGGGCCCGGACACCGACCCGGAACCGCAGGGTGCCTAGAGCCCGGTAGATTGAAGAGGGCGCGGCCACACGGGTCGCGCCCTTTTTCTTTGGACGCTGCGCCCCTTCTCCCCCGCGGGCAGAGGCACCCAGAGACTGTCCGGGGCACTGTCTGACGGGACGATGGGTGCCCCGGATGGGGCGGATAAGGGCGCGGCCCGAACGGTCGGCAAAACTCTCTTCCCGCTTGCCAAGCCCGGCCGTCGGGACTAGCTAGCAGACATGCCGAAGATCCAATTGCGCCGCAAGAATGCCATCCCCTTTGTCATGGGCGTGCTCAATGTCACGCCCGACAGTTTTTCCGATGGCGGCAAATGGATCGACCAGGAAGCGGCGGTCAAACGCGCCCTGGAAATGCTCAAGAACGGCGCGGATGTCATCGATATCGGCGGGGAATCCACCCGCCCCGGCGCCGAGCCGGTGCCCGAGGATGAAGAGCTCCGTCGCATCATCCCGGTGATCAAGGCGCTGCGCGATGAAACCGCCGCCAAGATCTCCATCGACACGTTCAAGCCCGCCGTGGCCCGCGCCGCTGTCGAGGCCGGGGCGGATATCTGGAATGATGTGATGGCGCTGCGCCATGACGGCGCGGTGGAAACGGCTGCCGAGCTGGGCGTGCCGGTCATCCTGATGCATATGTCGGGTTCTCCGCAGAACATGCAGAAGAACCCGCAATACGAAGATGTCGTCTCCGAAGTGTGTGACTTCCTGACCGAGCGGGCGGACATCGCCATGGCCAAGGGTGTGCCGGCTGATTGCATCTGGCTCGATCCGGGCATCGGTTTCGGCAAGTCGCTCGATCACAATCTGGCGCTCATGCATGACCTCGATGAAGTGATCGGACTGGGTTATCCGGTCCTGTTCGGTGCCTCGCGCAAGCGCTTCATTGCCGCCATTGATGAAGGCGCGGACGAGACGGAACGCCTCGGCGGATCGCTTGCTGCAGCCCTGCGCGCCGCCCAGGCCGGGGCCGCCATGGTGCGCGTGCATGATGTCCGCATGACGGTGCAGGCGCTCAAGGTCCAGGCCGCCATCCGCAAGGGCAAGTCCTGATGCCATCCCTGCTGGGGCCGTGGACGCTGCTGGTTATCGGTGGCGTGCTGGAAATGGCCTGGGCGATCGGCTTCAAATATGTCGGCAAGGACAGTGCGCTCCGGCTCAAGGCAGCGGTCGGACTGGCCCTGGCCGGCTCCATGACCGCCCTGTTTCTCGCCATGCGCCAATTGCCGGCCGGCACGGCCTACGCCGTCTGGACGGGCATTGGGGCTATCGGGGTCGCCACGATCGGGATCTTCGTTTTCCGGGAACCGGCAACGGTCGCGCGGGTCTGCTTCCTGGCCCTGATCCTGGTCGGGATCATCGGGCTCAAGGCAACCAGTTCCGCCTCCTAGGCCAGGCCGAACGGGTCCTCGATCGATTTCGACGGCTGGGTGAACCAGCGCGGCCCGTCCTCAGACATGTAGAAATGGTCTTCCAGCCTTATGCCGAACTGGCCGGGCACGCAGATCATTGGCTCATTGGAAAAGCACATGCCGACATCCAGCGGGGTCATGTCGGAGGCGACCAGATAGGGCGCCTCGTGAATGTCCAGCCCGATCCCGTGTCCGGTCCGGTGCGGGATGCCGGGCAGGGCATAGTCCGGACCGAAGCCCAATTCCTCATTCTTGCGGCGGGCGGCGGTATCCACAGCGCCGCACAGCGTGCCCAGCTGCGCCGCGTCGAACGCCGCCGCCTGGCAGGCCTTCTCGGCATCCCACACCCGGCGCTGTTCCGGGGTCGGCGTGCCGAACACATAGGAACGCGTGATGTCGGACTGATAGCCATGATTGGAACAGCCCGTATCAATCAGCACCATGTCGCCGATCTCGAGCGTCTTGGGCCGGGCAACGCCATGGGGAAAGGCCGTGTCCGGTCCGAACAGCACGATGCAGAAGCTCGAGCCGCGCGGGGCACCGATCCGCTTGTGGGCTTCGTGAATGAAGGCGGTCACCTCCTGGGTGGAAATGCCCGGCCGCAGGATGCGGGCCGCGGCCTTGTGCACCTCCAGCGTGGCCGTCTTGGCCGCCTGGAGCAGGGCGATCTCCGCCGCCGACTTGCGGGCCCGGCCATGCAGGATTTCCTCGCTGCCATCGACGGTGAGGGCGCCGGGCCGGGCCCGGCTCAGGCCTGTAACACGGAAGAGCGGCGTGGCCGGGTCGAGGGCGAGGGCGGATGTCTCGCCGATCAGCGTGGCGATCAGGGCGTAGGGGTCTTCATGCTCGTCCCAAACGGCCAGCTCGCCCTTGATACCCATGTATTCGCGGATCGTGCCGGTCTCGAATGCCGGTCCGACATAGACCGGATCGCCTTGGGCCGGGACCAGAGCACCCACCAGCCGTTCCGAGTTCGGCCAGTATGTGCCCGTGTAGTAGGTCAGATTGCTCGACGCATCGAGATAGACGACATCATGTCCGGAGCGCTGCATCCGGGCCTGCAGGCCCGCGATCCGTTCGCGGTATTCCGCTTCGCTGATCGGCTGGCTGCCGGCCAGCATGTCGGTCAGGCGGTCCAGCTCCGCTTCAGCGGTCGACCCGCCCACACCCAGGGTTTCGATGGTCAGGGCTGTATCCGGCATGGCGGCCTCGTTTTGCGTCTGCCTCTTGCATGACGCGATGCGGGGCTGCCGTCCAGTCTCCCGGTGATGCCGGCGCGTGTGCGCGTGGCTAGCGGCGCTGCGGCTGGGCCGCGGCCTCGTTGAAGAAATGGCTGATCAGATTATAGCGCACACCCGCCGTGGTTTCCTCGATCTCGTGGAGCAGGGAAGAGGAGAAGACAAAGGCCGTGCCCGGCTCACCCCGATAGCCCTGGTCGGAGAATTCCCGGAACACCAGACCGCCGCCCTCATAATCGTCATTGAGCGCAATGGAGAGGGCAAAGCGGCGGTATTGCGTGGCCGGATGCGTGTTGTCGCGATGACCGATCTCGATCCCCTGGCGCGGTCCGGCATAGCGCGCAATATGCAGGGTCTCCCGTCGGGTCACCTGAAAGGCAAAGGCCTTGGCGATCTGTGGAATGACCCGCTCATTGATCCGCTTGTCGAGGCGCGCCAGCAGGGCCTGGTCCTGGATGACATGGTCAATCCGGTCCTGCCGGTTGTAGTCGGAGACGGGGAATTTGTAGTCGCCGCTCTCGCCGGGACCGGGCTTGGCGACCCGGAACCCGTCCGTGGTGTTGAAATAGGAGATCAGTGCCGCGCAGTCTTCCGCTTCCAGGGCCTTCGGGATGATCAGGATGGGTGCATGGCCGGGGATCCAGCCCGCTCCGGCTGTTGGGTTCGGTCCGGATGTCAGGTCGGAGACAGCGTCCATGAGGTCCTCGATCGGCGTGCTGGGATGGTCGGCGATGGAATGGATCTGGCCATGGGCCGTGATCAGGAAGGAGCGGGCCGAACAGGCCTGGCTCTCCAGGTCCTGGCCGCGCACCATGCCGTAGCGGGCAAACAGGGCGCCATTGCAGTCGCCCAGAATGGGGGCGTGCAGGCCCTGTTCGCGTGACAGGGCGCGTTGGCGCGGTCCGTCGGTATGGGAGGTGACCAGGACCAGGTGCGCCCCGGACGCTTCGATTTGCGCCTCGGTGCGTGCCAGATCGGCGAAGACGGCGGCCACGTCCGGTTGGTCCAGATCGCCCAGAAAGGCCAGCCAGATCGGTCGTCCGGCCAGGGCGTCATCGAACAGGCGGATGCGGTGGCCCAGCGGTGTCAGGGCATCAAAGTCCGGCGCAAAATCGCCCACGGCCAGACTGTTTCGGAAGGCGGCCAGGAAAGGCGCGCTCCGGTCCATAACACTGATCATTCCATCGGCAGGCACAACGCGGTCTCACGCTTGAACATCGGGTCAGCGTGAAGGCTCGCTGCAATGCAGCACCGAACCAAGCGGGTATCAGAGCAATTCGAGGAACTTCTCCAGACGTGCCATATCCTTGGGCAGGTCTGTCTCGAAGCGAAGCAGCTCGCCGGAGACCGGATGCTCGAAGCCGAGAATGGCGGCGTGCAGGGCCTGCCGCCGGAAATCCTTCAACTCGCGGCCATTGTTGGCGGTAGCCAGAAGATTGCCGCGGCGCTGGCCATAGACCGGGTCGCCCAGCAGCGGGCAGCCGATATGGGCCATGTGGACCCGGATCTGGTGCGTGCGGCCCGTCTCCAGCCGGCATTCCACCTTCGCGGCCAGTCCGGTGCCGACCGCCATGCCTTCCGCCTGCCCATAGCGGGTCAGCGTTGCGTAATTGGTGATGGCATGCTTGCCGGCTTCGCTGTGCGGATCGCGGGGCACGGTGAATTTCTTGCGGTCCTGGGATGAGCGGGCGATCTGCGTTTCGATCCGGCCGGCCTTGGGGTTTGGGGCATTGCGGGTGAAGGCGATATAGGCGCGCTCGACCGTGTGGGCGGCGAACTGCGCCGCGAGGCCCTGGTGT
>NZLV01000207.1 GCA_002694345.1 Maricaulis sp. | reverse complement strand
GAGGCGGGTCCGGCCGGACCGTGGCTTAATCCGCTTCACCCGGGTGCAGAAGGTCCTGCGGGACATCTCGACTTCCACATTCCCAGACTTCCCCGCCGGATCGTCTGCAATGCCCTGCCGGGTGCCAGGTCCTCGCCCTTGATGGGCGAGGGGGACCGCGCGTATGCGCGGTGGAGTGGGTGACTTTCAGAGAGACAGAAAGCGCTTTGCGCTTTCACCCCTTCCGCCGGGCATCGGCCCGGCACCTTCCCCATCAAGGGGAAGGAGGGCTCAGCATCCAGCTCGCCTTGCTGGGCGTAGCCACCTCACCCGATCGAGGTCTTCTTGCCGATCTTGAACCAGTTTTTCACCGTGTCCTGATTGGCCTGGTTGAGCGCGCCCATGCGGAAGAGCTGGCCGGCGCCCCAGATGACGCCGGTCGCCATGGCAATCATGCCCAGCGTGGTGCCGATCACTTCGATCAGGCCGATATCCTGGGGCAGGCGGACCAGCATGATGAAGGGCGTCCACAGGGGCACCCAGCTGGCCACGGCGACGATCGGGCTGTCCGGTGCGTCGATGGCCATCATTACCAGGAAGAGCGGCACCATCATGACCAGCATGATCGGGCTCATCAGGGATTGGGCGTCCTGGATCGTCTCGCACAGCGAGCCGACGGCCAGGAAGATGGCGCCATACATCAGATAGCCGATGATGAAATAGCCGATGGCCGGGCCGATCAGGGCCGGGCTGAACAGGGTCCCCATGATCTCGGCTGCCGGAATGTCGGCGGACGCCATAACCTGTTGGATGGCAAAGCCGCCGGTCGAGGCGAGACCGCCCCAGAACAGCAGCAGGGTGAAGGACACGGCGGCAACGCCCAGCAGCTTGCCGACCAGGATTTCATGATGCCGGGCCGAGGCCAGCATCATTTCCAGCACCTTATTGCCCTTCTCCTCGATCATGGCGGTCAGCAGCATGTTCACGACAGAGAAGATCACGACCCACAGGCCGAAAGCGGTGGCGACACCGACAAAGATCGGCAGGCTCTCGCTCTCGGAGACCTCGGCGGTTTCGGCTGAGCGTTGCGGATTGAGCTCGCGCACGGTCGGACTGAGATCTTCTGCCGCCGCGATCAGGAGCGGGTCCACACCGGCTTCCACCAGATGTTCCAGCTGCATGTAGTCGCGCAGGGCATTGCGGATCGTGGCGCGCAGGCTGCCATCGGTCAGATTGGCGCTCCAGTAATCGATCTCTATCTGGCCGGGTGCAGGCTCGGACAGATAGATCGCGGCAAACAGGGGCTGGGGGCCGTCCCGGGTTTCCAGCTCTCTCTGCCCGGTCAGATAGGGGCGGAGCGCGTCCAGCGACGTCTCAGCGGGGCTGACGCGGATATAGTCATCGTCCGGCAGCTGCATTGAGCTTTCCAGCGCTGCCTGGAGCTGCGGGTTGTTGCCCAGCATCTCCTGGGCGGCCTCGCGGACCCGCTCGGCCTGTTCCTGCCGCGCCGCATCCATCTGGTCAAAGACGGCCTGCTCCAGCCGGCCGCCGGTTTCGTCGACCAGGACGTAGTAGCGGGTAGGCTGGGAACTCTCGATCAGGATCGGCATGCCAAAGCCGAGCGCCATGAACATCGGCACGGACAGAAGCGACAGCCAGAAGCCCCAGGTGGCGACATAGGACAGGAATTCGCGGCGGGCGATGAGATAGATATTGCACATCAGACCGTCTCCGCTTCCGTTTCGCCCTGGCCGACCAGATGGACAAAGGCATCATGCAGGTGGGCGCGCATCGGTTCGAAACGCGTCAGTTTCACATCCGCCTCGACGCAGGCTTTCAGCACGTCCTGGGCATCGGCGTCGGGGGCGAGATCGACGGTCCAGACCATGCCGTCCTGACCGGCTTCGCGGGTCAGCTGGCCCAGCCCGGACAGGATCTCGCTCAGACTGCGATCCGTGGTGACTTCCAGCGTCACCCGGCGCGGTACGCGGGCCAGGGCTTCGCTCACACTGCCGTCAAACACTTTCCGGCCCTTCGCGATCAGCACGATCTTGTCGCAGAGCCGTTCGGCGTGCTCCATCACATGGGTGGAGAAGAGAATGGTGCGCCCGGCCTCGGCCTGTTTGCGCACAACCTGTTCCAGCGCCGACTGGTTCACCGGGTCCAGCCCCGAGAAGGGCTCGTCCAGGATGATGAATTCCGGCTCGTGGATCAGGGTGGAGATGATCTGGACCTTCTGGGCCATGCCCTTGGACAGCTCTTTCACCTTGGACTGGGCGACATCGGCCAGGCCGAATTCTTCCAGCATCTCCAGGCCGCGCTGCCGCGCCGTGTTCGGGGCGACACCCTTCAGCCGGGCAAAAAAGATGATCACGTCGATCACCTTCATCTTGCGGTAAATGCCCCGCTCTTCCGGCAGGAAGCCGACGCGGTCCAGGGCTTGCGCGCGCGGCGGGCCGCCGAACAGGCTGACCGTGCCGCTGTCGGGCTGGAGAATGCCCAGGGACATGCGCAGGCTGGTGGTCTTGCCCGCGCCATTGGGGCCGAGGAAACCGGTGATCTGGCCCCGCTCGACATTGAGGCTCACATTCCGCACCGCCGGCTTGCCGCCATAGGTCTTGGATACCCCGTCGAGCGAGAGAATGGTCTCGCGCATGTTCGGCCCTCCCAATCTGGACGCCGAATCTAGTCAGGCGCGCCGCAGCGATCCACCGGTATTGCGCAGTGGCCTGTCCCGCCCGGGCCCGGCCCTGTGACAGAATGGAGACTTAACCCGCTGGGGCGGCTGTGAAACAGTGCGCCCTGGAATGGGGAAGCCGATGTTCAAACTGGGTTCGACAATCGATCTGGAAACCGCCCACCAGGCCCTGGTCACGCAGACGCGTTGCCAGATCCCGGGCCTGCTCGACGCGGCGGACTATGCCCGCGTGCTCAAGGCGGTGGATGATGTGCCGCGCTGGGTTCTGGTGACCCGTCTGGGCGGGCGCCACCTCGATCTGGATGCCGAGGCCATGTACGACCTGCCGGCGGCCAAGCGCATCGAGTTCGAGCGCCAGGTCCATGTCGATGCGGCCAAGGGGTTCCAGTATCTCTACGAGACTTATCCGCTGTACGACAAATGGCACAATGGCACGCTGCGCCCGGAAGTGCCGCTGCTGGCCGACCTGTTCGAATGGCTCAATGGCGAGACTTTCCTGGGCGCCATGCGCACCCTGCTGGACGAGCCGCGCATCAGTTTTGCCGACGCCCAGCTGACCCGCTATCGCACCGGTCATTTCCTCAACACGCATGATGATGGTGTGGAGGGCAAGAACCGGGTCGCGGCTTATGTCCTCACCCTGTCGCCGGAGTGGAAGCGCGAATGGGGCGGCACGCTCAAATTCATGGATGCGTCGGGCAAAGAGATCGACCGTTTCGTGCCGGGGCCGAACACGCTCTCCATGTTCAAGGTGCCGCAGCCGCACGAGGTCCTGCCGGTCGCCAAGAAGGTGAAACAGGCGCGCCTGTCGATCACCGGCTGGCTGCGCATGGGCGAGGATCCCGGGCCGGGCTAGGCCTCCGGCTTCAGCGCGTAACCGGCCGTCTGGATCAGCTGGCCCAGAGCGTCATCGCCGGGTGAGGCGAGTTTGAGCAGTTCCACATAGGGATCACCGCCCAGGTCCAGCGCCCTGGCGAAGGCGGGTTCGGTCTTCAGCCCGTCCAGCTTGATCGCCCGGATATCGGTGCGCAGCCGGTCTTCCGCGAGGCGCAGGATCCGGTCCTCCGCCAGCCAGTGGACATAGCTTTCATGCGTTTCCACCGGCCGGGTGCGCCCGAATATCTCCACCGGCAGCCCGTCCAGCGAGAAGCGGGCAATGATCGAGGGTTCGCCGGCATGGGTGTTGCGCGTCACCTGCGCATCGTGTCCCGACAATTCGGCCTCCAGATGCTGCCGGAAGGCGTCCAGGTCCGGACCGGCTGAACAGGCAATGTCGACGTCCGCATCCGGGCCATGGATGTCCAGCGGGATGGAGCCGACCCAGCGCGGATCAAAGGCCCAGAGGCGCTGGAAGAGGCGCGCCTCCATCAGGCGCGACCGCACGGTTTCGATGTCGGGAATCGTTTCGCTCATGGGTTGTTTGGTGTCGCGCCACGCCAGGCCTGTCAACGCACGCACCGCAGACATGGCTCGACCGCTTCGCCGGTTTCGCTAATCTGGGCTGAGAGGGAGACGGATATGGGCTTCTACAGCGAGAAAATTCTGCCGGATCTGATCGGCTGCGTGTGTTCGCGGGGCGCGATCATGAAGCAGCGGGCCAAGGTGGTGCCGCGGGCCAAGGGCCAGGTTCTGGAGATCGGCATGGGTGCCGCGGCCAATCTGGAACTCTATGACACGACCCGGGTCGAACGCCTGATCGGGGTCGAACCCTCGGCCGGCATGCGCCGCAAGGCCGCCGAAAAGCTCGCCGACACCACGATCCCGCATGACCTGCTGGATGCGGGCGGCGAAGCCTTGCCACTGCCCGACGCCTCCGTCGACACCATCGTGCTGACCTATACGCTGTGCTCCATCCCGCAGGCCGAGGACGCCATGCGGGAAATGCGGCGGGTGCTGAAACCGGACGGGCAATTGCTGTTCTGCGAGCATGGCCGCGCGCCGGACCCCGGTGTGGTGCGCTGGCAGGAGCGGATCGAAACGATCTGGAAACGGATTGCCGGTGGCTGCCATTTGGCCCGCCCCATGGATCAGCTGATCACCGGCGGCGGTTTTGCCATCCGCGAGATGGAAGCCGAGTACATGCCCGGTTCGCCGCGCTTTGCCGGGTTCGACTATATCGGCATGGCGACACCGGCCTGAAGCTCGCGTGTTTGGCGGATGCGGTCGCATGCTTTAGTCTGCTTGAAAAACGAGATGGGGGATGGCGATGCTCATCATTTTGATGGCCGGACTGGTCGTGGACGCTGAACTGGGGGGCTGCGGTGACGCGGCATCACAAGCCGAGGCACTGGCCGCGATCGAGGCACAGAATGCCGAGGTGCAGGCCGCGCTCGAGGCCGGTGACATGGCGCGATACGCGCAAGTCTTCACCGAGGATGCCTGGCAGGTTTCACCCAATTCCATGCCGCTGGAGGGACGGGCTGCGATCCAGGCTCATTGGGAAGGCCTGGCAGCCTTGGGCGAATGGCGATTTGCACTGACGGCTCTGGATGTCTGGGCCTGCCAGGGCTCCGCCATTGAACGGGGATATGGAGAGCTGAGTTTCCAGCCCAATGAGGCCATGGCCGCAGATATGCCGGCCTTCACGGCCAGCGCTCATTATGTCGCGCACTGGATTGAGGCGGCGCCGGGTGAATGGCGTGTCCGGTCTGACGTGGCGGCTGCAGCGCCGCAATAAGTCCGCCGTCAGGGCAGGCCCGGAAAGCTCTCCACATACTCGATCTTGATATCGGCAAAGCTGTCGACGAATTCGATCGTGAAATCGGGGAAGCTGTCGACAAAGCGCCACTCCCCGCAATCATCCGGGAAGCTGGTGACGCGTTTCACCTTCAGGTCCGGAAAGCTGGTCACGACCTGGACCTGGAAGTCCGCGAAACTATCCACCACTTCCACCTCGCCATGGAGCGGGATGCCGTTGAGGGTGCAGTCCTC
>NZLV01000206.1 GCA_002694345.1 Maricaulis sp. | reverse complement strand
GTGCCGATCGGGGTCAGCCCGTTGGCTGCCAGGGAGCCGTCATAGTCAAACTGGATCAGGCGCGGGCGCTGGATCGGCAGATTGGTCGTGCCATCGCCGAAGAAGCGGGCATAGTCATAGACCCAGACATGACCCCAGAAGAGGTCTTCGCACGAATAGCTGCCCGTGCGCGGGTCGATCAGGTCGGCCCGGGAGCCGTCATCATTGAACACATACGGTTCGCCGCAGTTGAAATAGTCGCGGTCCCCCTGCGCCAGTTCGCGTTGCTGGAAAGCGTCCAGCGTGACCCGGAACGAGCCCCGGTCGAACGTCCAGCCCTGAGAGGCGCTGAGACGATATTGTTCCGCAGCGCCGTCCCCGGGCACCGAGACAAAACCGTCAATCGTACCGCCCTCATCGTCGCGGGTGATGATGTTCACCACACCGGCGACAGCATCGGAGCCATAGATCGACGAGGCGCCGTCCTTGAGGACTTCGACCCGCTCGATGGCGGCCAGCGGAATGACGTTGAGGTCGAAGGACGAGACGCCACCGCGCACACCGGCCGGTCCGGCACGACGGCCGTTCAGCAGGACAAGCGTCCGGTTGGCCCCGAGTCCGCGCAGGGACAGGGTCTCCACGCCGGAGCCGCCATTCTGGACGAATTGCGATGATGTGGCCGAAGTGACCTGTGCCGAGCCGGATGCAACCGTCGCCGACTGCAGGAAGTCGGCAATATCCACCGTCCCCTGAAGTGCGGCATCGTCAGCGGTGAAGACATCGAGCGGGATTTCACTGGTGAAACCATCGCGGCGAATGCGCGAACCGGTGACGACGATCCGGTCACGGGGTTCCGTGTCCTCTTCGTCTTCGGCCTGCTCGGGAATTCTTTCGACATCCTGAGCAAAAACCGGAGCGCCTGACAGGGTGGCGACAGCCAGCCCAGCCAGAATTGTCGAGCGCAACAGGCGCCCTTTTTCAATGGGTGCGTACAAAGCCCCCTCCCATTAACCTACCAAAAGGAAAAGGGTAATGAGGCTGTAAGGTGGGGCACCACTGGCGAGAGTTGAACGGCGCTGAAATCGCGGTGAGTAACCGGAAATGCGATGAACAGCGGGTCCTGATCCGGGCGATCAGCCCTTGCGGCTGGCGAGCGCGGCGGCGCCCTTCTCCTGCATGAAGGCCTTCATCTTCGGTGCGATCTGCTCATTGAAGCGGCGGCCGTTGAAGACGCCGTAATGGCCGACCTCCGGCTGGATCCAGTCCTGGCGCAGGCTTTCGGGCAGGTTGGCGCACAGCGTATGGGCCGCCTGTGTCTGGCCGATGCCGGAGATATCGTCATTCTCGCCTTCCACGGTGAGCAGGGCGATATCCTTGATGGCGGACGGATCAACCTTGCGGCCATGATGCTCCTGCGTACCCAGGGCGAGCTTGTGCTCCTGGAAAACGTCGGTGATCGTCTGGAGATAGAATTCCTCCGATAGATCCATCACGGCCAGGTATTCGTCATAGAAGGTGCGGTGCTTCTCGGCGCTGTCGCCATCGCCTTCGACGAGATGCGTGAAGAAGTTCCAGTGCGCATCCACATGGCGGTCCAGATTCATGTTCATGAAGCCGGCCAGTTGCAGAAAGCCCGGATAGACGCGTCGGAAGGCACCCGGATGCGGTCCCGGAACCGTATGGATCAGATTATTGGCGAACCAGTCGAAGGGTTTCTCTTCGGCCAGCTTGTTCGGCACGGTCGGAGAGAGGCGGGTATCGATCGGCGAGCCCATGAAGGTCATCGAGGCCGGGCGGGCCGGGTCCTTGTCTTCGGCCATCAGCGCGATCGCGCCCAGCGTGGGCGGTCCCGGCTGGCAGACGGCGACGACATGAACGTCCGGGCCGAGCAGGGTGATCATCTCGCGCACATAGGCTGCGTAATCATCCAGATCGAACCGGCCCTCATGGATCGGCACCATGCTCGCATCGACCCAGTCGGTGATATAGACCTCGTGATCGTGCAGGAAGGCCTCGACCGTGCCACGCAGAAGGGTGGCGTAATGGCCCGACATCGGTGCCACAAAAAGAACTTTCGGATCGGCCTTCTTGGATTTGCGGGCGGCGATCAGCGCGTCATGATCGCGCTCGAAATGGACCAGATTGCACCAGGGTTTGGACCAGACCACCGTGTCGGTGACCCCGACGCACTGGCCCTTGATCTCGGTTCGGTCCAGCATCCAGTCCGGCTTGCCATAGCGGCGGGTGACGCTTTCGAACAATTCAGCGGCGGCGGCCATGGTGCGGCCGGCGACGGTTTCACCCATCGGGTTCCAGGGCGCGCGCAGGGAGGATCGCGTGGCATTCGCGGCCGCCCGCCAGGGCGTCATCGCGATGCGATTGAATTCGTAAATGGAGTACAGCATGACGTCTCCTACAGGCTGGCCGCATGACACGCTGACCAGGCCTTACTGGGTTCACGAGGGTGCGCTGTTTTCCTCAAGGAAGTCTTGCAGCCGGGCCGCCATGGCGCGCGGATCCGTGCCGTGCGTGAAGATATCGACGAATTCCCCTTGGGAATCCATCAGATAGACGATGGAGGAATGATCCATCAGATAGTCATTGGCATCATCGGTTTCGGCGCGCTGATAGACGATGCGGTATTCGCGCGCGACCGCGGCAATCTGTTCTGTCGTGCCGGTCAGGCCGATCAGCCCGTCCGGGAAGGCCGGCGAGGTCACATACTGGGCCAGGTGTTCCGGCGTATCCCGTTCCGGGTCCACCGTGATCAGGATGGGCTGGATGCGATCGCGCTCTTCCGCGCTCAGCTGGTCCAGGGCGCCTGCCATGATCTGCAGCGAGAAGGGGCAGATGTCGGGGCAATAGGTATAGCCGAAATAGATCAGCATCGCCTTGCCGCGGAAGGTCTCGTCGGTCACCGTGGCGCCGGTTTGGTCCACCAGGGTGAAGGGCCCGCCGATCGCGGCCTCTCCGCTGGTGCGGACGGCAGCCCGGCGTTCGACCGTCTGGCCCTGGTCACTGAGCATCAGCGTCAGGAAAGTGATGATCATCACGGAAGGTGCGACAATCAGAAGCCAGATAAGCCAACGCGGCATAAGGTCTCCATCGAACATCCGGGTCCGGACGGCGTGTGCCGGTGGGGTTGTTGAGCCCGGGCAGGCCATGCTGCGGGTGCGAAACTAGGCTTGTGGAGCGCATCTGTCCATGCCGGGGCGCTGCCGGGCGAGTGAGAGAGGGAGGCGCGGATGCGCGAAGCGGATTGGGATCCCTATGGCGGTGATGCCCAGCTGACACCGGTCTTCGGCCGGTTGCGGGTACGCACGCTGGTCATGTTGCGCTGGCTGGCCGTGGCCGGTCAGACGGTCACCGTCCTGGCCGTGCACTATGTCGTGGGCTTCGAGCTGCCGCTGGGATTCTGCCTCGGGATCATCCTGACCTCGGCCTGGATCAATGCCTGGCTGACCCTCGCCATCTCGCCGCAACGCTTTGCCCGCGATTGGGAAGCTGCGGCCCAGCTGGGTTTCGACGTCGCCCAGCTCTGTGCCCTTCTCATGCTGACCGGCGGTCTGCAGAACCCGTTCGTGGTCATGCTGGCGGCACCGGTTACCATTGCCGTGGCCGCCCTGCCGCCGCGCTGGTCGCTGGGGGTTGGCCTGATCGGCCTCGCCGGGACCGGTGCAATGTGGTTGTGGAGCCTGCCTCTGCCCTGGTTCGACGACCAGCCTTTTGCCCTGCCCGGTGTCTATGTCCTGGGCCTGTGGGTGGCGATTGTCGTGGCCGTTGCCTTCACGGCTGTCTATTCGCGCCGTGTCAGTCAGGAGGGCAAGCGGATGGCGACCGCTCTGGCCGCCACGCAGAGCGTCCTCTCCCGCGAGCAGCGCTTGTCGGCCATGGGCACGCTGGCGGCTGCCGCCGCGCATGAGCTGGGCACGCCGCTGGCGACGATCCAGCTGACCGCCAAGGAAATGCAACGCGACCTGAAAGACAATGACCTCCTGCGTGAAGATGCCGAACTGATGGTGACCCAGGCCCGTCGCTGCCGGGACATTCTCAAACGCCTGGGCGAGGTCCAGTCGGTCTCCGATCTGCGCCATGACCGGGTCGAACTGATGGCGGCGCTGGAAGAAGCCGCGGCGCCCTTGCGCGGGCTGGGTCCGCAGATCGATGTGGGTTTCGCCGACGACAATGCCGAGGATGCCCCGGTCCTGCGTCGCATGCCGGAAATGATCTATGGCATCGGCAATTTCATCGAGAACTCCGTTGACTTCGCCCATACCCGCGTGACCGTCGAAGGCCGCTGGGATCCCGGCCATGTCTACATCCGCGTCAGCGATGACGGGCCTGGTTTCTCGCCGGAAACCCTGACCAAGATCGGCGAACCCTATGTCACGACCCGGTCCGGCACGCCGGGCCAGGGCGGTCTCGGTCTCGGCGTCTTCATTGCCAAGACGATGATCGAGAATTCCGGGGGTGTCGTGCGCTTCTCCAATGCCGTTCAGGGCAGTGGTGCGGTGGTCACCCTGCGCTGGCCGCGCAAACAGGTGGAGGCGGGCCCGGCCTTGGGCTAGATACGAAGACTACAGACGATTTGAATGCATGAGGAAACCGGCGTGAGCGAGATCGAATACGAGCTTCCCGACGACAAATCCCTGCTCATCCTGGACGATGACGCGCCGTTCCGGACGCGTCTGGGCCGTGCCATGACGGGCCGCGGCTTCATCGTGTCCGCCGTGGGTTCGGTCGATGAGGCCAAGGAAGTGGCCAAGTCCAATCCGCCGGCCTTTGCCGTGCTGGATCTGCGCCTGCAGGACGGGGACGGGCTGGAAGTGGTCAAGGCGCTGCACGCTGCCCGCGCCGATTGCCGCGTCGTCATGCTGACCGGCTATGGCAATATCGCCACCGCCGTGGCGGCCGTGAAAGCCGGTGCTGTCGATTATCTCTCCAAGCCGGCCGATGCCGATGACATCGTCAAGGCGCTGCTGGCCCACCCGGAAGACAAGCCGGAACCGCCGGACAATCCCATGTCCGCCGATCGCGTCCGCTGGGAGCATATCCAGCGCGTCTTCGAGCTGTGCGACCACAATGTCTCGGAAACGGCCCGCCGTCTGAACATGCACCGGCGGACACTGCAGCGGATCCTCGCGAAACGCGCTCCGCGGTAGGCTTGGCATGGCGGCCTAGTGCCGCCGTTCGCCTTCGTCTTCCGGTTCGGCATAGGCAAAGCCGTAGATCGGGCCTCCGCCCGCGCCCTGGGCGATGGCGACGGTGCCATACCGGCGATAGCTCTCGCCCATGAAGACGGTTTCGCCGCCGGACCAGGAGCCCAGATAGGTCAGGCTCTTGACCATGTTGTAGTGCGGCATGTCGAGGCCTTCATTCTCGCCGGCGCCGACTTCCACCATGGCCCAGCCCGGTGAATAGGCGACCAGCCAGATATCCAGTTCTTCCTCGGGCGCCTCGCCGTTCAGCGTGATCGTATAGGCGCCGAAGGGGCCGTCCTCGATGGTGATGATCGGGCTGGTCGGCATGCCGCACAGCCGGTCTTCCACGGCATGGGAGACCTCGTCCTGATCCCAGCCGGGCGCGTCCTCGACACCATCCACCACGAATTGCGGCGTGTAGAGGCGGGCGACGCCCAGATTGGGCAGATACATGCGCTGACGCTGGACATATTCCGGACGCGCATAGGTGTCCGTCCAGCCATACATGTCCCAATAGGATACCGCGAAGGCGAGGGTGAAGACGTTTTCATGCCGGTCGAGCTGGCCCAGATAGCGGTTCGCTTCCGGGCAGAGCGGGCAGCCCTGGCTCGTGAAAAGCTCAACCAGAACAGGGCGTTCGGACCAGCAGTCCTCGGATACATGGAGCGATGCAGACGACGTTTCCCCCGGACCCGCAAGGGCCGGGCTTGCCAGGAACAGGCTGAAAAACAGGGACGTCAGGTATCGCATACCGGTCTTGATAACCAGTCGGGCCCGGTCATGCCAATCACTTGGCTGTGACGGGCCGGTGACGAAGGTCCGCCTCCCCCGTTGCGGAGGGAGGCGGAGACCCGTCAATGGACCGCCTAGTCGCGGGCCAGATTGCGCAGAACGTAGTGCAGGATGCCGCCATTGCGGAAGTATTCCAGCTCGTTCTCGGTATCGATGCGGGCGATGACATTCGCCGTCTTGATCGTGCCGTCGGCGAAACCGATCTCGACCGTCATCGTCTGGCGCGGGGAGAGGCTCTCCACACCCTTGATGGTGACCATCTCGTCGCCGGTCATGCCCAGGGCTTCCCAGCTTTCGCCTTCGGCGAATTGCAGCGGCAGCACGCCCATGCCGATCAGGTTGGAGCGGTGGATGCGCTCGAAGCTCTCGGCGATGACAGCCTTGACGCCCAGCAGACGGGTGCCCTTGGCCGCCCAGTCACGCGAGGAGCCCGTGCCGTATTCCTTGCCGCCGAAAACGACCAGCGGCGTGCCCTCGGCCTGGTAGGCCATGCAGGCGTCATAGATGTCGACCTGTTCGCCATTCTTCAGCGTGTAACCGCCTTCGACACCGTCCAGCATCTTGTTCTTGATGCGGATGTTGGCGAACGTGCCGCGCATCATTACTTCGTGATTGCCGCGGCGGGAACCGTAGGAGTTGAACTCCAGAACCGGCACCTGGCGTTCCTGCAGATAGCGACCGGCCGGGGAATTGGCCTTGATCGAACCGGCCGGGGAAATGTGGTCGGTCGTGATCGAGTCGCCGAACAGGCCCATGATCTTGGCGCCGACAATGTCGCCCGGGCTTTCCGGATCCATCGTCATGCCTTCGAAATAGGGCGGGTTCTGCACGTAGGTGGAGGTGTGATCCCAGGCATAGGTCAGGCCACCGGAAACCTCGATGCCGCGCCAGGCTTCATCGCCCTTGAACACGTCGGCATAACGCTTCGCGAACATGTCCGGCGTGACGGCGGTCCGGACCGCTTCGGCGACTTCCGCAGAGGTCGGCCAGATGTCCTTGAGGTAGACGTCATTGCCGTCTTCGTCCTGACCCAGCGGATCGGTCGTCAGGTTGATCTTCAGCGAACCGGCGATGGCATAGGCCACGACGAGCGGCGGCGAAGCCAGATAGTTGGCCCGTACGTCCGGCGAGATACGGCCTTCGAAGTTGCGGTTGCCCGACAGCACGGAGGTCGCGACCAGATCGTTCTCATTGATGGTCTTGGAGATCGCCGGCGGCAGCGGACCGGAGTTACCGATACAGGTGGTGCAGCCATAACCGACCAGGTTGAAGCCCATCGCATCGAGATCGTCCTGCAGACCGGCCTTTTCCAGATAGTCGGTGACGACTTGGGAACCCGGAGCCAGCGAGGTCTTCACCCACGGCTTGCTCTTCAAGCCCTTGGCGCGCGCATTGCGGGCCACCAGGCCGGCGCCCAGCAGAACGGACGGGTTGGACGTGTTGGTGCACGAGGTGATGGCGGCAATGGCCACATCACCATTGGTGAAGACGAAATCCTCGCCTTCGACCGGCGCGGACTTGTCCAGCTCGTCACCCTTGCCGTACTCGTCGGCCATCGTCTTGGCGAAGCCGGCCGCGGCGTTGGACAGTTCGATCCAGTCCTGCGGGCGCTTCGGACCGGAGACGGCCGGCACGACCGTGGACATGTCCAGGTGCAGCGTATCCGTGAAGACCGGGGCTTCCGTGTAGTCCGGGCGGAACATGCCCTGGGCCTTGGAATAGGCCTCGACCAGGGCGACGCGCTTGTCATCGCGGCCGGTGGCGCGCAGGAAGGCCAGGGTTTCATTGTCGACCGGGAAGAAGCCGCAGGTGGCGCCGTATTCCGGAGCCATGTTGGCGATCGTGGCCTCGTCTTCCAGGGAGAGGTGATCCAGGCCTTCGCCGTAGAATTCGACGAACTTGCCGACCACGCCGCGCTTGCGGAGCATTTCCACGACCTTCAGGACGAGGTCGGTCGCCGTTGCGCCTTCCGGCAGTTTGCCGGTCAGTTCGAAACCGATGACTTCCGGGATCAGCATGGAGACCGGCTGGCCGAGCATGGCAGCCTCGGCCTCGATACCACCGACGCCCCAGCCCAGAACGGCCAGGCCGTTGATCATGGTGGTGTGGCTGTCCGTACCGACGCAGGTGTCCGGATAGGCGACGGTTTCGCCGTCCTCTTCCTTGGTCCAGACGGCCTGGGCCAGGTTTTCCAGGTTCACCTGGTGGATGATGCCGGTGCCCGGCGGGACAACGCGGAAATTGTCAAATGCCTTGGCGCCCCATTTCAGGAATTTGTAGCGCTCGCCATTGCGCTCGTATTCGCGCTCGACATTCTTCGCAAAGCTGTCGGCCTGACCGAAATTGTCCACCATGACCGAGTGGTCGATGACCAGGTCGACGGGGACTTGCGGGTTGATGCGCTGCGGGTCGGCGCCCAGCTTGCCGGCGGCGTCGCGCATGGCGGCGAGGTCGACCACGGCCGGAACGCCGGTGAAATCCTGCATGACCACGCGGGCCGGACGATAAGCGATCTCGTGGGTCGACTTGCGGGTCGTCAGCCATTCGGCCATCGCCTCGATATCGGCCTTGGTAACGGTCTTGCCGTCTTCAAAGCGCAGCAGGTTTTCCAGCAGCACCTTCAGTGAGGCGGGCAGGCGGGAGACGCCGGCCAGGCCGTTTTCTTCCGCGACCTTCAGGTCGTAATACGTGTAGGTCTCACCGGCGGCGGTGAGAGTGCGCTTACAGGAAAAGCTGTCGAGAGAGGCCATATGCGTCGTCCTCATTTGGCAGGTTGGGGCAGGAATTTGCCCGGGTGGGAGGGGGCCGAATTCAAGTTGGCCGTATGTTTTGGCGGGGTTTTAGCCTCAGACCGCGCTCGCTGCAATGCGGCGTTCCGTGCGTTGACGAGATGGGGCGTCTCGGGCGACATGCTGACATGCCTGATCGCGCGCAAGAATTTCCCGACATGACGCCTTTCCAACCGGTTTCCCTGGCGGTTGAGGGGCTCGCCCTGTCGCGCGGCGGATTGCGCCTTGTGGGCGGTTTGGGTTTTGCCCTGAAGCCGGGCGAGGCGCTTTTGCTGACAGGTGCCAACGGGACCGGCAAGACGACGCTGATGCGCACTTTGGCCGGACTGGTACGTCCGGATGAAGGCCGGATATCCTGTGAGGAACCGGTCGAGGAGGCTGTCGCCTGGCTCGGTCATTCCGATGGCCTCAAACCCGGGGAGAGCCTGCGCATGGCGCTGCGCTTCTGGGCGGATATTCATGGCGCATCGCGCAAAACCATCCTGCCCCTGATGCGGAAACTGGATATCGAGCCATTGATCGATCGTCCGGCGGGGCAATTGTCCCGTGGTCAGCAGCGCCGGGCCGGACTGGTTCGCATGGCGCTGGCCAACCGGCCTGTCTGGCTGCTCGACGAACCCGCCGGTCCCCTCGACGGAGCCGGGCGTGAGCGTCTGGCCGACCTCGTGGCCTGGCACCGGTCTCGCGGCGGGATCGTGCTGGCCGCGACGCACCAGACCCTGGACTGGCCCGACGCCGGTCATCTGGCCCTGAAGGCGGCGGCCTGATGGGCGGTATGGGCGCGATCTTCTGGCGGGAAGCCCGCCTGGCCTGGGCGGGCGGCGGCGGACCGGCCGGTCCGGCCGCCTTTTTCCTGGCAGCAATTACCCTGGCGCCTCTGGCGATCGGGCCGGACCCGGACCTGCTGGCCTCGGCGGGGCCGGGCCTGATGGCCTTTGCGGCACTCCTGTCCGTCCTGCAGTCCGCGGAACGCCTGTACGGCGATGATTTCGTCGATGGCACGCTGGATCTCTACGCGCTTTTGCCGATCGGCCTGCCCCTGCTCAGCCTGGCCAAGACGCTGGGTCAGGGCGTGGCCACACTCTGGCCCCTGCCGGTCATCGCCCTTCTGGGTGGGCTGATGTATGGCGTGCCTTTGGTGTCGAGCCTGATGCTGGCCGCCTCGCTGGCGGCGGCCATTCCGGCCCTGGTCCTGCTGGCCGGATTTGCCGGGGCGCTGGCGGCCGGGGTGCGCCGGAGCGGGCTGCTGATCGCCCTGATCGCGACTCCTCTCATGGTGCCGGTCCTGATCTTTGCCGCCGGTGCCGGACGGGCAGGGTTCGAAGGCGATGAACGCGCCCTCGCCAATCTGGGCCTGACAGCCGCCATTTCGCTGGGCACCATCGCTCTGGCCCCGTTCGGGATCGCCGGCGCGATCCGGTCGCGCCTGGGCTGACGGGCCGTAAGAGGCGGGACACGGAGCGGAACAGATGTGCCCCGAGACGTGCATATCCGTCGCAGTTGCTCATCAGCGCGTCAGGCAGTAATCAGCCCCCATGTTGTCCTATTTCTCCAATCCGCAGCGGTTTGACGGTCTGGCCCGCCGGGTGATCCCGGTTCTGGGCGTTGTGACCATTGTCTTGCTGGCGATCGGCGTCTGGCTGGCTTTCTTCGGTTCGCCGCCGGACTACCAGCAGGGCGAGACGATCCGGATCATGTATGTGCATGTGCCGGCGGCCTATATGGCGATGGCGCTCTATGCCGCGCTGGCCGGGGCGAGTTTCGTCTATTTCGTCTGGCGTCATTCTCTCGCCGATGCGGCCGCGGAAGTGATCGCCCCGATTGGTGCGGTCTTCACGGTGTTGGCCCTGATGACCGGCTCGCTCTGGGGCAAGCCGATGTGGGGGACCTGGTGGGAATGGGATGCCCGGATGACGTCGGTCCTGGTCCTGCTCCTGGTCTATCTGGGCTATATGGCGCTGCGCAGTGCGCTGGAGGATGCCCAGCAGGCGGCCCGGGCGGCTGCGGTCCTGGCTATGGCCGGCATCGTCAATCTGGTGATCGTGAAATTCTCGGTCGACTGGTGGTCATCCCTGCACCAGCCCGCCTCGGTGATCCGGTTTGACGGACCCACCATCCATTCCAGCCAGCTCTGGCCCCTGGGTGTGATGGCGCTGGCCTACACCACGCTGGCCGCCTGGCTGGTCTTCTACCGTCTGCGCTCGCGCACCCTGATCCAGAAAGCCCGCCAGATCGAGCGCCGCAAACTGCGCGACGCCCGGCAGGCCCAGGGCGAACCGGGAGAGCTGGCATGAGTGAATTCATGGATATGGGCGGCTATGCCGCCTTCATCTGGCCCGCCTGGGGCCTGTCGGTTCTGGCCTTGTCCGGACTGGTGGTGATGGCCCTGGCCGAGCGCCGCGCGGCCGCTGAACGCCTGCGCCGTCTGGAGAGCGACGAAGCATGATGCGGGCGCTGCGTCTGGCGGCCCTGATCGCGCTGGCAGTGCTCGCCGGTGTCCTGGCCTGGCGCGTCTATCAAAGCGAAATGACCCCGCGCGAGCCTCTGCCAGCGCTGACACTGGCGCCACTGGAGGGGCGTGCAGGCTTTGATCCGGCCGGGATTGAAGGGACCTATCTCCTCAATGTCTGGGGTTCCTGGTGTGCGCCTTGCCGGATCGAGCATCCGGTTCTCATGGCCCTTCGCGCCGAAGGCGTGGCGATCTACGGAATCAATTGGCGCGATACGCCCGAGGCGGCGAATGCCTTCCTCGACGAGCTGGGCAATCCCTATGCCGGTGTGATGCAGGATGTCGACGGGGCTTCGGCGCTCGCCCTGGCCATTTCCGGGGCGCCGGAAACCCTCGTCGTGTCATCCGAGGGCGAGATTCTCGCCCGTTGGCCCGGGCCGATCACGGCGGATGTGCTGAGAAACCGGATTTATCCGGCCCTGGAGCGCGACGCGCAGCGGCACTGACGCCTATTCGGCGGCCTGGGCGGAGCCTTCGCGCTGAGCCTTGGCCGCTTTCTTGGCTTTCTTTTCGGCCTTCTTGGCCTTGGCCTTGGCTTTTTCCTTGGCCTTCTTCTTGGCCTTTTTCTTCTTTTCCTTGGCCTTCAGTTTGGCCTGCTTGGCGGCTTCCTCGCCTTTTTCCAGCGTGTCCGCGATGCGGCGCAGGGTTTCCAGGAAGCTGGCCCGCTTGTTTTTCGGCAGGGCAGACAGGATCAGCTTGTCGGCCTCGCGCGCGCCTTGCGTGGCTGCGTCCAGAAGGGCGCGGCCATCCGCCGTCAGGCGAACCGCATTGGCGCGGGCATCATCGGGCAGTTTTTCGCGTTCCAGCAGACCGTTGCGCACCATGCGCGCGACCAGTTCGGCCAGGGTGGAGCGGTCGATACCCGTGGCTTTGACCAGTTCGGTCTGGGTCAGGCCTTCGCGGGCGCCGGTGGCGTGCAGGACGGCAAACTGGCGCTGGGTCAGCTTGGCGCTCGACATGGCCTTGGTGAAGCGCTCGGCAGCAAACTGCTGGGCCCGGTGCAGGAGGTGTCCGGGGGAATCCGTCAGCTCGAAGATTTCAGCTTTTGTCTGATCCTGAGACATGGCTAGCTCCGGCTGATCACAGCTTCATCCTAGTGCGGATTTATAACGCGAAAATGACATTTGTCCGAGCACGGAATTTCACGCTCAGGCCGTGTCCGCCTCATCCTTTTTGGGCTGGTTTTTCAGGATGAGCGGCATTTGCGAAGCGGCAAAGAGAATGCTCAGCACCATCACGCCCAGCTTGGCGTTCGACCAGAAGGCTTCCGACAATTCCAGCCCCGCAAACCAGCGCGCGCTTTCGGGAACCACGCTGTCCGTGATGTGACGCCACATCACCTCATTCAGGCCGGCCAGGACCTGGAACCAGATCGCCCAGCGGATCGCCAAAAGCGTCCAGGCGCGATCGGTCAGCTCGAAGATATGGCTGAAGAAGACCTTCCAGACATTGGTCCCCAGAGCCAGTCCCACCAGGATCATGTAGGACAGGAAGAGATTGATGATGGTCGGCTTGATATAAATGAAGATCGGGTCCTGCAGGAGGATGCCGATCCCCCCGAAGCCCAGCACGATCACGGTCGTGAAGACCAGCATGGGCGGGATCCGGTTTTCCTGGCGGATCGACAGGACGAGGGCGATGACGGCCGCGACCATGTAGGCGCCGGTCCCCCAATAGATCGCATCATCCTCGGCAATGCGCCGCATCACATTGTAGACGATGATCCAGACGCCGATCGGCCCGGCATCAATGAGCAGACGCGAGGACTGCTCGCTGGTTTTCTGGGTCTGGGCCAAATCGCGTCTCCTCAGCGCCTACATCACTTGCAGTAATACGAGCCCGCCCGCGAGGCAGATTGCAAGGGCGATGCGCCGCAGACCGAAGCTCTCTTTCAGCACCAAGGCCGCCAGAATGGCACCGAACACGATGGAGGTTTCGCGAAGGGCCGCCATCGGCGCGACCGGGGCGTGCGCATAGGCCAGCAGGACCAGGCCATAGGTGGAGGTGTTGAACGCGGTCGAGAACAGGGCCGGCCGGGCTTCCTGCCGCGCGGCGGCCCAGAAGCCCTTGCCGCGCCGGATCATGGCGGTGGGCAGGATGGTCACGACCGACAGCACGAAAAACCAGCCCAGATAAACCAGGACCCGGCCGCTTTCGCGAACGCCGGCGGCATCGATCACGCTGTAGGCCGCCGTCATGCAGGCGGCGGACAGAGCCAGAATGATGAGTTTCAGTTTTGGCTTGCCGTCTTTCTCGGGCCAGGCAAATCCGATCAGCGCCGCTGTCGCAATGGCCAGGCCGAGCATCTGCCCCGGGGAAACCGTCTCGCCCAGAAAAACAAAGGCGACGATCGCTGCCAGGGCCGGCGCGCTGCCCCGCATGACCGGATAGGCCAGATTCATCTCGCCCTCGGTGAAGGCCGCGATGAGCAACATGTTGAAGGCCCAGATCACCACGGCCCCGGCGATCAGGAAGCGCCAGACCTCCCAGCTCGGCAGGGGTTGGGTCAGCAGCCAGGGCAGGAAGGCCAGGCCGACAAAGGCCAGCGTCAGGCCGCGGAAGACCAGCTTGTCCTTGGCCTTCTTGGTCAGCAGGGTCATGCCGGAATGGGTGAGCGCCGAGCCCAGCATGGCCAGGACGGCCCAGGGCGGGACCGCCTCCATGCGCTAGCTGTCCAGTCCGGCCAGAGCGCGGGAGAAGTCGCGGGCGGAGAAGGGTTGCAGGTCCGCCTCGCCTTCGCCGATCCCGATATAGTGGATGGGCAGCTGGAATTTCTCGGCGACCTGCACCAGGGCGCCACCCTTGGCGGTTCCGTCCAGCTTGGTCATGACCACGCCAGTCACGTCTGAAGCTTCCAGGAAGGCTTCCGCCTGGGAGACCGCGTTCGATCCGACCGTCCCGTCCAGGACGAGGATCACATGGTGCGGGGCTTCGGGCATCTTTTTCTTGATGACGCGGATGACCTTGCGCAGCTCGTCCATCAGCTCGGCCTTGTTCTGCAGGCGGCCGGCCGTGTCGATCAGCACCATGTCATGGCCGTCGCGCTGGGCCTGTTCGATGGCATCGAAGGCCAGCCCGGCCGCGTCTGCACCGATCTCGCGTTTCACGACCGGCGCACCGGCGCGCTCACCCCAGACCGAGACCTGCTCGATGGCTGCCGCGCGGAAAGTGTCCCCGGCTGCCAGGATCGGATTCCGGCCCTCGCGCTTCAGTTTCACGGCAATCTTGCCCAGCGTGGTCGTCTTGCCGGATCCGTTGACGCCGACGAAGACCACGACCTGCGGGCGCTCACCACTCATTTCCAGCGGCTTTTCCAACGGTGTCAGGCTTTCAGCCACCACGTCCGCCAGGGCTTCGCGGACCTCTTCGTCGGTGACTTCCTTGTCGAAGCGGTCCTTGGCGAGCCGGTCGGTGACCCGCATGGCCGTGTGGGCGCCCAGATCGGCGGCGATCAGGGCGTCTTCCAGTTCCTCCAGCGCGGCTGAATCCAGCTTGCGCTTGGTGAAGATCGCCGTGACGCTCTCGCCCAGCTTGTTGGACGAGCGCGCCAATCCCTGAGCCAGTCGGGAGAAGAAGCCCGGTTTTTTCTCGCTCATCCGGCAATAACCCCTTGAAGTTCTTTCCCGTCATGCCCCGTGATCTCGATATCCACAAGGGCGCCGGGGCGCGGGACCTCGGCTTCGGGAATGCGGATGCTGGCGAAATTCGCGGCGCGGGCAAAGCCCGGCTTCTCGATCAGGGCCGCGCGTTCCAGCCCGATCATGCTGTCGAGATGACGCGCCAGGGCGGCATCCGTAGCGCCGCGAAGGCGGTTGGCCCGATCCTTCACCACAGCCCGCTCGACCTGGGGCATGCGGGCTGCCGGCGTGCCGGGGCGCGGCGAGAAGGGGAAGACGTGGAGATACGCCAGCTGGCATTCCTCCACCAGCTTCACCGAATTCTCGAACATGGCTTCGGTCTCGGTCGGGAAGCCGGCGATCATGTCGGCCCCGAAGGCGATCTCCGGCCGCGCCGACTTGAGGCGGTCACACAGCGCGATCGCGTCATCGCGCAGATGGCGGCGCTTCATCCGCTTGAGGATCATGTCATCCCCGGCCTGCAGGGAGAGGTGGAGATAGGGCGCGACGCGCGCCTCCCCTGTGACGGCCTCGAACAGGGCATCATCAATCTCGATCGCATCGATCGAGGACAGGCGCAGGCGTGGCAGGTCGGGCACATGTTTCAGGATCGCCTGGACCAGACGGCCCAGTTTCGGCGTGCCGGGCAGATCCTCGCCCCACGAAGTCAGGTCGACCCCGGTCAGCACCACCTCGGAATGACCGGCATCCACCAGTGTCTTGATCTGGTCGACGACTTCGCCGGCGGCCACCGAGCGCGAATTGCCGCGACCGAAGGGGATGATGCAGAAGGTGCAGCGATGGTCGCAGCCATTCTGGACCTGGACATAGGCGCGGGCGCGGCCCTCCATGCCCTCGACCAGATGGCCGGCGGTCTCGCGCACGCTCATGATGTCGTTGACGCGCACCTTCTCCGTCCCGCCCAGCAGGTCGGCCGGTTTGAAGGTCTCCGCCTTCAGCTTGTCGTCATTGCCGATCACCCGGTTCACTTCGGGCATTTTGCCGAACATGTCCGGATCGACCTGCGCGGCGCAGCCGGTGACGATGATCTGGGCGTCCGGATTGTCCCGGCGGGCGCGGCGGATGTGCTGGCGCGCCTGGCGCACGGCCTCATTGGTGACGGCGCAGGTATTCACCAGGATCGCGTTGGTCAGCCCCTGTTCGCGCGCATGCTTGCGCATGACCTCGCTCTCCCAGGCATTCAGCCGGCAGCCGAATGTCAGGATGTCGAGGCCTGACTCCTGGTCCGGATCCCGCGTGGGCGGGGTATCGGCACCGGAGGCGGCAGGATTGCTGTCTTGCTCGCTCATGGAGGGCGGATAAGTGGCCACGTGCTGCCGCGCCGTCAAG
>NZLV01000205.1 GCA_002694345.1 Maricaulis sp. | reverse complement strand
CCAGAGCTGCGCCGACAGCCTGCGGCATGCCGGATCCGATGGCGCCGCCGGTGAGACACAGCCAGTCATGGCGAGGCCCGTTGTCGATCCAGGGGAAGACGCCCATGCCCGACGTCGTGCTGTCATCACAGATCACGGAGTCTTCCGGCATGTGGCGCAGAAGTGAAATGCCGACATAGCCGGGATTGAGCTTTTCATCCGGGAAGAGTTTGGGGGCCTGGCCCCGGTCCGCCTTGGGCATGGGAGCGGAGGCACCCAGCGTGTCAGCCAGATCCTTGAGAGCCTGGATGATGTCATCGGCCGGCCCGCCCAGATGCACGGTATCGGCCCCTTTCGGGGTCAGTTCACCCGGCTGGCCGGGATAGGCAAAGAAGGCTACCGGCGGCTTGGAGCCGGCGATGATCATCAGATCGGCTCCGTCCAGTTCTTCCAGGGCCTGCTCACCGAAATAGGCGAGGCGGCGGGGCGAGATCCGTCCCTGGCCGCGGGCAATGCGCGGCACGAATGTGTCCATGAAAAGCTTGGCGCCCGTGGCCTGGGCAATGCGTCCCGCCGCTTCCAGGCCCTCATCCAGACAGGCATCATTGCCCAGGAAGAGAACCGGGGATTTGGCGGCCTTCAGGGCGTCGGCCACGGCGGTGACCGTGTCTGCGGCGACCGGGTTGGGCGCGGGCGGGGTGATTGCCGGCAGGACATCGGGTTCCGCATCCGACCAGGCGCAATCGGCGGGCAGGGTCAGCGAGGCGACGCCGCGCTCGGGACCATAGGACTGGCGCACCGCTTCCACCGCCATGCTGGAGACTTCGGACGGATCATTGACGCGTCCGACCCAGCGCGACATGGGCTCGCACACCGTATCGACATCGCTGGTCAGCGGCGCGTCCAGCTCCAGGTGATGGCGGGCATGATCCCCGACAATGTTGACGACGGGCACATAGCCGCGGCGGGCATTGTGGAGATTGGCCAGGCCATTGCCGACACCGGGGCCGAGATGGAGGAGGGTGCAGGCCGGCTTGCCGGCCATGCGGCCGTATCCGTCGGCGGCACCTGTTGCGACGCCTTCGAACAGGCAGAGCACGGATTGCATGCCCTCGATCCGGTCGAGCGCGGCCACCATGTGCATTTCCGACGTGCCCGGATTGGTGAAACAGACTTCCACACCCTGATTGATCAGCGTTCTGACCAGGCTTTCAGCAGCAAACATCGACCACTCCCCTCGTTTCGCTTTTCGCGTCTTGGGGGCAAGGTCCTGCGTGTGGCGCGGAATGTCCAGCATTCCGGCCACACATCAGCCTTGTCCGGTCAGGCCGGTTTGGCGGCCCGGATGCCGAAGAAGAGGGCGTAGAGCACCGGGACGGCGATCATGGTCAGCAGGGTGGCAAAGGTCAGCCCGCCGATAATCGTCACCGCCATGCCCTGGAAGAAGGCGTCGAACAGGAGCGGTGTCATGCCCAGGATCGTCGTCGAGGCGGCCAGAAGGACAGGGCGCAGACGGCTGACCGAGCCGTCGCGCACGGCATCCATGCCCTCGGCACCGGCCTTGATCCGCATGTCGATCTCGTCGACCAGCACGATCGCATTCTTGATCAGCATGCCCGACAGGGAGAGGAGGCCCAGCAGGGCGGTGAAAGAGAAGGCGACATTGGTGGCCAGCAGGCCGATCACCACACCATTCACCGCCATCGGCACCACGGCCCAGATGATCAGCGGCTGGCGGACCTTGGCGAACAGCATGAAGGAGATGGTCAGCATGGCGATGAAGGTGAGCGGCAATTGGCCGCCCAGCGATTCATTGGCCTGGACCGAAGCTTCGTGCTCACCGCCCCATTCCAGGGAATAGCCGACCGGCAATTCGATCTCTTCCATCAGCGGATGGAAGCGTTCGAAGGCCTGCGCCGCGGTCTCGCCCTCCGGCGGATTGGCGCGCACGGACAGGGTCCGCGTCCGGTTGCGGCGCTGGATCAGGACATCCTCGAAATCCAGGGCAAAGGCGGAAACGACCTGGCCGATCGGCACATAGGCTTCCTGCGAGGAGCTCCACACCAGGCGTTCGGACAGATAGGCCGGGTCATCGCGCTCCGAGGCCGGGGCGCGGGCGATGATCGGGATGAGTTCCTCACCCTCCCGGTGCACGCCGACCTGGCTGCCGTCGGTGGCGAAGCGCATCGCATTGGCCAGGTTCTCGCGGGTCACGCCGATGGTCTGGGCCCGCCCCTCGATGAGGACGGGGCGCAGGGTCGGCGTCCGGTTGCGCCAGTCGGTGCGGATGTCCATGAAACCGCCATCGGCATGCAGGCGGGCAATGGCCTGTTCCGACAATTCGCGCAGCACGTCTGCGTCGGGACCCATGAAGCGGGCTTCCAGCTGGGCGCCGGTGGGCGGGCCGAACACGATCCGGTCCACGCGCACATCCACATCGGGATAGTGATTGCGCACATGGTCCAAAATCCGCCGGGCCAGGTCGGGGATCTCGTCGCGATGGCCGGTCTGGACGATGATCTGTCCAAAGGCCGGATTGGGCTGTTCGGAGTGGTAGGTCAGCATGAAGCGCGTGGCGCCGGCGCCGACAAAGGTGTCGAAGCTCACCGTTTCCGGCTGTTCTTCGACGAAGCGGCCGATCTCGCGCAGCGTGGCATCTGTGGTCAGGATGTCCGTGCCTTCCGGATGCTCCAGATTGACGTAGAACATCGGCGTGTTGGCGGGCGGGAAGAAGGCGTTCTTCACCTGGCCGAAGCCGGCATAGCAGATCACGGTGACACCGATCAGCCCGGCCAGGACCAGCCAGCGATGGCGCAGGGCGCCGCCCAACAGGCCGCGATAAGCGTTGAACAGGCGGCCGGAATAGATCTCGTCATCGCTCTCCGGTGCGGCATCGCGGGCCAGGCTGGCCTCGCGCTGGGCAGAGAAGAGATGGAAGCCCACCATCGGCACGACAGTGACGGCGATTACCCAGCTCAGCAGCAGGGAAATGCCGATCACGGCGAACAGGGAGAACAGGAATTCGCCCGTGGCGTCCGGTGACAGGCCGATCCCGGCAAAGGCCAGAATGCCGATCACGGTCGCGCCCAGCAGGGGCCATTGCGTCGAGGTGACGGCATCCTCGGCGGCATCAAGGCGGCGCTTGCCGCGCATCACGCCGGTCAGCATGCCCTCTGCGACCACGATGGCGTTGTCCACCAGCATGCCCATGGCAATGATCAGGGCGCCCAGGGAGATGCGCTCCATCTCGATGGCGAACATGTCCATGAAGAAGACCGTGCCGGCCACGGTCAGGAAGAGGGCGCTGCCTACGGTCAGGCCGGCGCGCCAGCCCATGAAGACGCACAACACGCCGACCACGATGGCGATCGACAGGGCCAGGCTGAACAAGAAGGAATTGATCGCCTCGTCCACCACCACGTGCTGCTGGTAGATCGGCTGAAGTTCAAAACCCAGCGGCAGACCGGCTTCCAGCTCGGCCAGGCGGGCTTCCACGGCGTGTCCGACATCCACGATATTGGCGGTCGGCAAGCCGGCCACGCCCAGCGTGAAGGCGGGCTGGTTGTTGTGGTAGATGAACTGGCTGGGACGCTCCAGCGGTGCGCGCGTGACCTCGGCGAAATCGGACAGGCGGATCGCCTGGCCGCCATTGCGCGGCGTGATCAGCAGATTGCGGACCGCTTCGACTCCGCCCAGCGTCTGGGGAATCTCGATGCGGACATAGCGTCCGTCCAGCGGCACGGATCCGGCGGAAACAACGGTGTTTTCGCGGTTCAGCTCGGCCAGCAGGCCTTCATAGGACAGACCCAGCCGGGCCAGGCTTTCCTGCGGGATCTCGATATAGATGCGCTCTTCCGGCTCACCCTCGACCGCGACCTTTGCGACATCCTCCACGGTGAGGAGTTCACGGCGCAGCATGCGGGCGACATCGCGGATGCGGTCATCCGAATATCCTTCGGCGGTGACGGCGTAGAACAGGCCGTAGGTATCGCCGAAATCATCGAACACGATCGGTGTCCCGGCGCCCGGAGGCAGGCGGGAGATGGCGTCGCTCACCTTGGCGCGCAGTTCGGTCCAGATGTCATTGATGTCGGCGCTGTCGATCGTGTCCTGCATCTCGACATGGATTTCCGACATGCCGGGCGAGGATTCCGAGGTGATCGTGTCGACGGCATCCATCTGCTGGATGGCGATCTCCAGGGCCTCGGTGACTTCCTGCTCCACTTCCTCCGCGGTCGCGCCGGGATAGGGAGTGAAGATGATGGCCTGCTTGATTGTGAAGGCGGGGTCTTCCAGCCGGCCGACATTGTTGAAGCCGTACAGGCCTCCCAGCAGGCAGAACAGGATGACCAGCCAGGTCAGGACCGGCTTTTCGATCGAGAGGCGCGCCAGAGAGACGGCCGAAGTCTGTTGCAGGCTCATCGCGGCAGGTCCAGCGGCTCGCTTTCGGACAGGGGACGCACACGCATGCCCTCATGCAGGGAGGACACGCCCGCCGTCACGATCGGCGTACCGGCCTCGGCACCGCCGGTCAGGATGACATGGGCGCCCTGGAGACCATTGGTCTCGACGGTGCGGGAGGAGACGGTGCCGGTGTCGGCATCATAGACCCAGACCGCCCGGCTGCCATCGGGGCGTTCCGACACGGCGGAAACCGGCACGCGCACGGTGGCGCTCTCCGCGGAAGTGCGCTCGAACTCGGCGGTCACGCTGGCGGTCATGCCCGGCAGGATATTGGCGGGCAGGTCGGCGGGCAGGGCAGCGATGGCGCGGTAGGTCCGCGAGGCCGCATCCGGTTCGGAGACCAGTTCGCGCGGTTCCAGGTCGAAGGTCTGGCCCGGCAGGAATGAGAAGGTGGCCTGCAGGGTGCGCAGATTGGAACGGTCGAACGTGGCGATCATGTCCTCGGAGACCGGGATGGAGACGCGCAGCTCGCCGACATCCTGGATCCGAACGACCGGCTGGCCGGGCGAAACGATGGTGAAATTGTCCACCAGGCGCCGGCTCACCAGCCCGTCGAAGGGCGCTTCCAGCGTCGCATAGCCCAGATTGCGGCGGGCGGTTTCCAGCGCGACGGCGCGCAGGTCGTAATTGGTCTGGGCATTGTCCAGCGCGGCCTGGGAGGCAATGCCGCGCTCGTGCAGGGTGCGCTGGCGATCCAGGTCATTGCGGGCCTGTTGCAGCTGGACCCGGGCTTCGCGCTCGGCGCGCCGGAAGTCTTCCAGATCGAGCTGGGCAACCAGGTCGCCCTGGGCAATGCGCTGGCCTTCATTGAGCGGCAGTTCGGCCAGCTGGCCGCCCACCTGGAAGGCCATGTCCACGCTCAGCCGGGCTTCCACCCGCCCGACAAATTCGTGATTGGTCTGGCCGGACAGGGCCTGGACTTCACCGATCTGGACCAGGCGCGGCGGCGCCTCGGACGCGACCGGCTCAACCGAGCAGGCCGTCAGGGCGAATGCGCCGGTCAGGGCGAGAATGGAAAGGCGGGGGGTCATGCATGCATCTCCCGGGACATCGCCAGCAGGCGCTCCAGAATGGGTTGGACCTCGACGTCGCGGACGTGCGAGAGGCCCAGCAATTGGCTCAGTTTCAGTCCGTCCAGGCTGAGCAGGATGATCTGCGCCAGGACGGGATCGGCGGCACTGTCGGCAATGCGCTGGAACTCCACCGCGATCGGGGCGGTGGCGGTTTCCAGCAGGCCGGGCTGTTCCGCAGAGGCGGCGAGCAGGGCCTGGGAGACATTGTCCCGCGCCTTCATGCGATCCAGCAGGGCCTCGACCACGCGGGGCAGGACGGGAGCACCTGCGGCTTCAGCCGCCTCGCGCGCCGTGATGATCTCGTTCAGCACGCTGTCGATCATGCGCGCGACCATGGCTTCCAGCAGGGCCAGCTTGTTGGGGTAGTGATAGAGCACGCCCCCTTTGGAGACCTGGCTCTCGGCGGCGACCGCATCAATGGTCAGCCGGCCGGAGCCGTCGCGGGCCACGACGCTTTCGGCGGCATCCAGGATGACATCCTTGGTGTTGGGCTTTTCCTGCACAGGCAGTCCTTTCGATGTTGCGCTGCACATAAACCGTCCAGACGGTACAGTCAATACCGTCCGGACGGTACAGTAACGGTTTCATGAAGAACCGGATGCTCCGGGTGGGAACTGCGCTTCAAGGTCGTTTTTTCCGGATCGTGGGTATCACAGGTAGTGGTTTGATAAAGCGCGCCTTTTGGCTAGTGGATTCCGGTTTTCCGCCCGCCTACACACCGGATCGGGGTGTGGGCAAACACCGAGGCGGAGACCCAGATGAATTGGTTTGTTCGGAGTACGGCCGTGGCGGCCATGATCGCTGGCCTGGTCAGTGTGGAACCGGCGCTGGCCTATGGCCGCGAGGGTCACCGGGTCGTGTGTGACCTGGCCTATCGTCACCTGTCCGACGATGCCCGCAGCGAGGTCGACCGCCTGATCTCGCTCGACCCGGACTTCCAGGACTTCCGCGACGTCTGTTCCTGGGCCGATGAGGTGCGCGGTTCCACCCACCGGCACACGGCGCCCTGGCACTATATCAACCAGGACCGCAATGATCCGCAGGTCGATGCCGAGGATTGCGCCGAGAATGGCTGCATCACCTCTGCCATTGATCTGCATGCCGGGATTTTCGCCGACCGGTCCCGCAGCGATGAGGACCGTCTGGAGGCGCTGAAATTCCTCGCCCACTGGATGGGCGATATTCACCAGCCCATGCACGTCTCCATTGAAGGGGATCGCGGGGGCAATGACATCACCGTCCTGTGGCGGGGCGAGCGCCGCACCAATCTTCATCGCGTCTGGGACAGTGAAATCATCCTGGACCATATGAGCGAAGCCTGGCCTTGGGCCACGCCGTCCGCCCGGGTCCACAATTTCACCGAAGAGCTTGCCGCCGGTATTCCGCT
>NZLV01000204.1 GCA_002694345.1 Maricaulis sp. | reverse complement strand
GCAGCCCGCGAGCCGACCGTGCCGGCCAGACGCGCCATGTAGTCTCCCAGGCTGGCTGACGTGACCGCGATCGAGCCCGCCGCGTCAAAGCTGCGCTGATTGTCGAGCGCAGCCTGAAGCGCAGCACCGCCGCGATTATCGCCGGCCGACACCACGACATCGCCCGCGACCGAGGTTGCGGAAATGTCCAGCTTGCCCAGCGCCAGGCGCGAAGAATCCGAACGGATCATGCTGTCGACATTGAAAGCCTCGGCCCGCGACGCCCGGGCTTCCAGGCCCACGCCAAAGAGATGGGAAAAGGCAATGCCGGAACCGGGGCGCGAAGTGTTGTCGCCCGTCAGGTTCAGCTCGAACTGCTCATAACCCGCATTCGACGTGTAGGAGAGCTCGCCATTCCCATCGAGTGAGAACGTCGCATAGCGCCCCAGCCCCGTCGTCGGGTCGTTGAGCGCCGTCACCACATCATTGAAGGTCTCGCCGGCAACCATGGCGATATTGACGGTGCCGACCGCATTGCCATCGACCGTCTTGATCGTGAACTCCAGCTCGGACCCGGCCGTGAAGCCATGCTGTTCGGCACCGGTCAGGCCGGTCTCGAAGAAGCCGGGCCGCGTCGAACGCACCAGGTCATTCAGGCCGAAGAAGTGCGAGAAGCCCCGCCCACCCCGGTCAGACGGATTGGCGTCGTCCTGGACCGTCGCGATGCCGTTGGTGGCGGCATTGGCGGAAATCGTCATCTGGCCATTGGCAAAACTGGCCGATCCGAGCGCGCCCAGCGCCGTATCGATCGCCGTAGTCAGGCTGCCCACCGTGGTCCCGATCGCCGCCGGAGCCCCGCCATCCACGGAAAGCGTGCCGGCATCGAAGTCAATGTCGATGCGGCGCACCAGAAGGCCGGTATTGTCGGTCACGGCGAGCGTCGTGGCGCCTGTGAAATTGTGCAGGTCCGTCGCTTCCAGACCCGTATTCCGGCCGCTCAGCGTCTGCGGCGCCGGATAGGCGGTGGAATTGTTGTGCGCGGCGTTCAGTGCGTCGGCGGCACCCGCCGTCAGCTCTGCCAGCTCCTCGGCCACATCCTTGAGATCGCCATCGCGCAGATTGAGCAGGCCGCGCAGCTCGCCGGTCTTGATATGGCTATCCAGCTGCTGCGGCGCGCCGCCATTGGGCGGCTGCACATAGATCTGGCCGTACTGGACGCCATAGGCGCCCGTACCGGTCGGCTTGTAGTCCAGCTTGGCCGGATAATTGTCGAGCAGGAGCACGCCGTCTGTGGTGCGAACCACGACCCGGCCATCGCCCTGATAATCGGCCCGGACGTCCATGTAGTTGGATAATTCGTCGAGGAGTTCGGACTGGCGGTTTTCCGCGCCGGACACGTCGCCGCCGGAGGAAGACAGGCTCTGGACATTGGCGTTGAGCTCATAGAGCTCATTGATGATCTCGTTCGCCCGCTGGACCGTGCCATTGATCTTGGCGTCGGTTTCCTGGCGCTGGCTGCGGATTTCCGTCGACAGGCGGCTGGCCTCGTCGAAGAAGGATTGCAGATCCGCCGCCGCCGACAGGCGCGACACCGACAGGGACGGGTCGACACTGGCCTGCGAAATATTGGTGAAAGCCTTGTTCAGCCGGGCAAACAGCGAACCGCTATCGTCCAGATTGCCGAACTGGGCCTGCAGACGGTCCAGCGCATCGGCGCGGACCTGGGCTGAGCCGGCCTCGCTGATCGCCCGGAGCGACGCCGATTGCAGGTGACGATCCACGATGCGCGAGATGCCGACCACTTCCACACCCATCGCCACGCCGCCGACATTGCGGGACTGGAGATTGGCCTCCGTGCGGGCATAGCCGGGCGTATTGACGTTCGCGACATTGTTCGAGGCGGCTCGCAGACCGGCCTGGCTGGCCGCAAGCCCCGACAGGGCATTCCCCAGAATTCCACTCAGCGACATGACGGGCTCCCGGTGCGACGAGCGACGCGGATGGCAGACCGGCCAAAGATTCCGGCAAAGCGGCAGGAATTGCCGGGCAAAACCCGACAATCCGCGCTGGCGGCGGACCCGTTGACCTGAGTGCAAATCCTTGTGTTCATTTGACTATTCGCTCGAATTTAAACGGTTTGGCCCGATGGCAATGCCGAAGGCCTGCCCTCAACGTCGCAAGTGCGGGGCCAGTTTCCCGGCGCGTGCCAGACACCGCCTTTCCGTGAGCCGGGCCGACCGGCTCCTCGCCTTGGGCACCCCGGACAGATGGGACCCTATATCCGCGCGGACGCGTCATGCGCGGACGCGTCATGCGCGCCCGCGCATGACGCGCGATTTACAAGGTCCTTCATCGGGATAGGCCTTGGGGTGGAGGTCAGGCGTGACCAGCCCGGCAGCTTCCGCCCACCACCGGGAAAGATTGGCCGGGCAAGGCCAGCCGTTTCAAATATTTCCGGGAAATTAATGCACAATTTCAATATGTTGGATGACATTCGGTCTGGCACATCCCTTGCGACAAGTCTGGCGAACCAAGGCGCGCAGTGCGCCACCAGTGTGAGCGAACGAAACGATGCAACCCGGCCAGATCCTTGTTCTGACCAATCCCGGCACCACCCAGACGGCTCCGTCTGGCAACGCCACGGCCAACGCCGCGGCGGGGTCGCCTGCATCGGCCTCCGCGACCGATTTCAATGCCCTGCTGGCACGCCTGACCACCGGCCAAGAGACGGCCCTGCCCGTCGCCATGACCCGTATGCCTGCCAGCATCCACCAGGCGTCCGAGCAAGGCTTGCTGCACGCCAATGTCCGGTCCGTGATCGGCCAGGCGGTTGCAGGCACGTCCGTGCCTCAAGAGGGTCAGCCCGGTTTGCTGTCCGGTCTGTCATCTCCCGATCCGGCTTCACCAGGCGCTCCGGACACCGAACTGTCCGGCGACGCAGCCACCCTGTTGGCCCAGCCGGTCACGGCACCGCAAGCGAGCCCGGTTCCGTCAAGCCAGATGGGCGACACGGCTGCCACCGGCGCCGGCAGCATGACTCTTGCCGAGGCGGCTCCGGCCTCCATGACATCCCCGCTGCCGACCGGGACCGTTCCGGCCACGGATCCGGCCGCCCCGGCTTCAACCGCTCAGGCTTCGACGGCTCCGGTTTCGACGGCTCCGGCGGCGGGCATGGCCATGTCCAGCGCGCCAGCGTCCACCGGCGCGGCCATTCCAACCCCGGCGGACGCACAAATGGCGGCAGCGCAACCCGCTCCCGCGGCGACAGTTTCTGACCCGATGGGCAATGCGGCAGGCGCTGCGGTCGAAGCAGCGGCCAAGCCGGCCCAGCTGCCTGCCAATGCCGCCGCTTCCGCACAATCGGCGACCCAGGATAACGCCAAGGCTGGCATGAAGGCATCGGTACAGGCCAAACTGCCGACCCAGGCCGTCCCTGCCCAGACCCAGATTCCCGTGCCCGGCAACACGACCGGAGCGGATAGCCCGCAGCAGCCCGCCACCCCGATGACGGGCGCGCCGGCCCAACCGCAGGCGATCGCCCAGGCGCAAGCCCTCAACACGGTCCAAACCTCTGCCACAGCCGCGACCAGCCTTCCGGCAGACGCCAACCCGCTCAAGCCGGCGGCCGCTTTGAAGGATCAGGCGGAATCCCGCTCGATCGTTCAGCCGCGGGGCGCCTCGGCGATGGCGGCCGGAGCATCTGCTTCCGCATCCCAGACCGCTTCAGCATCCGCGACCGGCTCATCAGCCGCGAAACCCGACACCACGGCCGCCGTGCCCACCACCACGACGTCCGGTGCTGAGCCGGCCTTGCCGGTCCAGCGCGAATTGCCGCCCTCGGTCCAACCCGCTGCCGTCCAGCCTGCGGCGGGCCAACCGGCCGCTCTCGACACGGCGCCCATGCTGGCATCCGGCGAAACAGCTGATCCGGCCGCCTCGGCCGATCTGGACCTGCAAGCCGGACGCGTCATTGATCCGCGGGCAGCCGCAGACCGCAGCAGCGCGCACCTGCCCCGCTTTGCCGCCCACACGACACAGCCCCGGGCCGGGAAGATCCCCCGCCAGTTCAACCAGGGCAATCGTGTCTTTGACATCCGTCTCGACCCGGCCGAGCTGGGCAAGGTCGATGTCCGCCTGGAACTGCGCGCGGACAATCGTGTCCATGCCGTCCTGACCGCCGAACGGCCGGAAACCCTGCAGGAGCTGCAGCGCAATGCCCGTGAGCTTGAGCGCGCCCTGAATGAAGCCGGCCTGGAACTGGGCGAAGAGGGTCTCGACTTCCAGATGCAGGATGAGGGTCAGTCCGCTGACCGCAATCCGGCCGACACATCCGGCGCTTCCATTCCGGTCTTCACGGAGAGTGAAACCGCCAATGTTCTGAGCGAGGCCCGCGAGGCCGACGCCCCCCGATCCACCTATGGCTTCCTGCTGTCGCGCCGTGAAGGCGTCGACGTGCGGGTCTAGGAGCAAAGACGATGACCGACGTTTCTTCCATCGGCGCCTCCAGCCCGGCTCTCGCGAATTCGCGGTCCGGCCTGGCAGACAATTTCGAGATGTTCCTGACCCTGCTTACCGAGCAGATGAAGAACCAGGACCCGCTCAACCCGCTCGACTCCACCCAGTTCGTGAACCAGCTGGTGGATTTCTCGAGCGTGGAACAACAGATCGCCCAGAACCAGAACCTGGAAAGCCTGCTGCTCCTGCAGTCGGCCGCCGCCCAGGCTGACTCGGTCAGCTATATCGGCCGGGTCGCAACGGCCCTGACGCCGGATGCGGTTCTGCAGAATGGCCAGGCGGAATGGGAATACACCCTGCCGTCCGACGCCGCCGAAGTGACGCTGCTGATCAAGGATGGCGAGCAGATCGTCGCCCGGGCCACCGGCGAAGCCACAACGGGCGATCACACCTTTACCTGGGATGGCATCGGGGAATCCGGCTCGCAGCTGGATGACGGTGTCTACACCCTCGAGATTGTTGCCGAGGATGCCGAGGGCGAAGCCCTGCAAACCTCGATCCGGGCCGCGGCGCGCGTCACCGGAGTGGACATGTCCGGCAATGAAGTCAGCGTCCAGATGGGTTCGATCAGCGTACCGCTGTCCTCCATCCTGTCTGTGCGCGAAGCCACCAGCACGGCCCAGCCCAACACTGAGGAAACCGTTAGCTGACACCCAGGCCCGCCGGCCTGACCGATCTGCCAGAAGACGGATCGGAAACCACAACCAGCAGAAAGCTCCGACAAGAACCAAAATCGCAAGGAGCATGCATCATGAGCATCAATTCCGCTCTTCTGGCCGGCGCATCCGGCCTGATTTCCAACTCGAGCGCCCTGGCTGCGATCTCGGACAATATCGCGAACGTGAACACGGTCGGCTACAAGCGCGCCAATTCCGTCTTCACCCCGCTCTATGACGCCGGCGGCAGCACCACGACGCGCTACTCCGCAGCCGGTGTGCGGTCTGTTGCCCGCCTGGCCATCGGCGAAAGCGGCCTGCTGACGGCCGGCACGTCCACGACCGATCTGGCCATTTCCGGCCGCGGCTTCTTCGTGGTCCGCGACACGCCGACCGCCGGGACCAATGACCCGGTGGCCTTCACCCGCGCCGGCCGTTTCACGGCTGACGATGAAGGCTTCCTGCGCAATGACGCCGGCATGTATCTGTCCGGCTGGCCGGTCGCTGCTGACGGTTCCGTTCCGCAGAACCCGTCCGACCTGAACACGCTGGAAACGATCAACCTGTCCTCCATCGGCGGTGCGGCGGAAGCCACCACCACGATGACGATCAATGCCAACCTGCAGTCCAGCCAGACCGTGTCTGCAGCCGAAGCGACCTATGCGGCCGGCACGACCGCCAACAACATGGCCTCGGGCAATGTGACGCCGGACTTCCAGCGCTCCGTTCCCTTTTATGACAGTGTCGGCGGTGTGCGTTCGCTCACCATCTCGCTGCTGAAGAGCGCCACGCCGAACCAGTGGCATGCGGAAATCCACATGGTTCCGGCCGGTGACATTTCCACGGGTGCCGGCCTGGTCGACGGCCAGATGGCGACCGGCATCGTGGCCTTTGATGCCCAGGGTCGCCTGGACACCACCAACACGACCCTGCCGACCTCGCTGGACTTCCTGTCCTCCACCAATACCGGGGCGCTGGGTGCCAACCAGTTCCAGTGGGCCGCTGCGACCGGCGTCGATGCACAATCCATCGAACTGGACTTCGGCTCGCCGAACGCGCCGGGTGGTTTCACCCAGTATGACAGCCCGTCCGCCCTGCTCTCCACGAATGTGAACGGCTCGGCCTTCGGTAACTTCGCCAGCGTGGACGTGGATGAGGACGGTTTCGTCTTCGCCAAGTTTACCAACGGCATTGTTCGCAAGATCTACCAGATCCCGGTGGCGACCTTCGTCAACCCGGACGGTCTGGAAGCCCAGTCCGGCGGTACGTTTACCGTGACCCCGGAATCGGGTGCCTACACGCTCTCGCCTCCGGGCCTGGGCACGGCCGGCAATATCGCAGCCTCGACGCTGGAAAGCTCCAATGTCGACCTGGCCACCGAGTTCACCAGCCTGATCACGACGCAGCGGGCCTACTCCGCCTCGTCCAAGATCATCACCACGGCTGACGAGATGCTCGACGAAGCCATCCGGATGAAGCGCTAACCACCACCCACGCTTTTCCGATCATCTGGGCCCCGTCTCTGGCGGGGCCCATTTTTTATGACTGACATCTGACCGGTTCGAGTCGATTTCGAGCCAAATTTTAAGCCTGTGTTTAAACTTAAATTTACCCAGCGGTTTAGGTGGATGTTAAAGCCCCGCGTGTAGGGTCACCGTACAAACAAAAAACACGGGGACTCGGACATGCAGCCGCGCCTTAAAAAAGAAAATTATGTCATTGGACCGGATGGTAGCCCTCTGACCCTTGCGGATCTTCCGCGCCAGGACACCCAACGCTGGGTGGTTCGGCGCAAAGCGGAAGTCGTCGCAGCGGTACGAGGCGGATTGCTTTCTCTTGAAGATGCCTGTGCCCGCTATTCGCTGACCGTCGAGGAATTCCTCGGCTGGCAGCGCTCGATCGACCGCCATGGTCTGGCCGGGCTGCGGACGACGCGTCTTCAGCAGTATCGCGGGTAAAATCGCACTGATTCGCTGAAAAACGGGTGAGGCCCCGCCCCCGGGCCAACTCCGTCTGGGATCCACCACCCCCACGAATACACGCATCCTGCCGGGCTTTTCCGGCAGGATGCATTTCGTATTCGGCGTCATTAAAGTCTCGTTTACGACACAGGTAGGAAAATTCTGCCCAGTGCTTCGCTGATGAAGCGCGGACCAGCAGGCAGGACTTCCTTGTGAACGCGATACTCGAACAATTCAGAGCTTTCGGTGCCGGCCGTCTGACAGCCATCTTCGGTCTGGCTGCGGGCGTCGCCGCCGCGCTCGTGTATTTTTCCGGTGCCGTCGGCGGTGGCAGCCAGGCGCTGCTGTATTCCGGTCTCGACCCGGCTGAAGCCGCCTCGACCTCCGAACTGCTGGACCAGGCCAATATCGCCTATGAAATCCGCGAGGGTGGCACGGCCATCTATGTCGACCGTGAACAGGTTGATGAAGCCCGCGTGCGCCTGGCCTCGTCCGGTCCGCTGAGCGGCGCCTCTGTCGGTTATGAAATCTTCGATCGCCAGGACAGTTTCGGCCAGACCTCCTTCGTCCAGAACATCAATGCCAAGCGCGCCCTGGAAGGCGAGCTGGCCCGCACGATCCAGTCCCTGGCCTTCGTGAACTCCGCCCGCGTCCACCTGAACCTGCCGGAACGCCGCCTGTTCACGCGCGACCAGCAGGACCCGACGGCCGCCGTCACCATTTCCGCCAGCCAGCGCCTGAACAGCGAACAGGTCCGCGTGATCCGCAATATTGTCGCCTCCGGTGCCGGTCTGGAGCCGGGCCATATCTCCCTGTCCGATGATCGCGGCCGGGTCCTGGCCAATGCGACCGAGGACGGCATGGCCGGCTCCGCATTCATGGATGAGCGCCGCGCCGAAATCGAAGCCGCGATGCGCCAGAGCATCCTGGACATCGTCGAAGGCGTTGTCGGACCGGGCGCGGCCCGCGTCCAGGTGACCGCCGAACTGAACCGCCAGAGCGTCACGCAGAGCTCGGAAACCTTCGATCCGGAAGGCTCCGTCCTGCTGTCCCGCGAGCGGTCCGAGGATATTTCCAGCGACCAGGATGCCAGCCGCAATCGCGTGTCGGCCTCTGAAAACCTGCCGGATGCCGGTGCCGATACCGGCGCCAACAGCCCGTCGAGCCAGTCCAATCGCGAAACCTCGTCGGAAACCGTCAATTATCGCCTCTCCTCCACCACGCGGACCGAGGTGATCGAAGCCGGCGCGCTGGAACGCCTGTCTGTCGCCGTCGCTGTCGACGGGATTGTCGACCTGCAGGAAGATGGCAGCACGGTGTGGCGCGAGCGCCCGCAGGCCCAGATCGACCAGATCGAAGCCCTGGTGCGCTCGGCCATGGGCTATGCAGAGACCCGCGGTGACAGCCTGACCGTTCGCCAGATCGAGTTCGCCCGCGCCAATCCCCTGCTCGGCACGCCGGCCACGAGCGGCTTCTCCTTCTCGAAGAATGACCTGATGCGCGTCGCCGAGATCGCTGTCCTGTTCATCACGGCCCTGCTGATCATCTTCCTGGTCGCCCGTCCGCTGGTGAAAGGCGCAAGCGGCGCTCCCATGCCGCAGGGCCTGGCCCTGGCCGGAGCGGGCGCCGGTGCCGGCCAGCCGGCCATCGCCGCGGCCCCGGCCCCGGCAGCCCTGCCGGGCGGTGGCCCGACGGCGGCCCTGCCGGCCTCCAGCCATTCCGATTCGATCGACATCGAGAAAATCGACGGCCAGGTGAAGGCCTCCTCGCTGAAAAAGGTCGCCAATATTGTCGACTCCCACCCGGAAGAATCGATCTCGATCCTCCGCTCCTGGCTGCATGAAGGGTAATCCGAGCCATGGCTGAGAAACGCGCCATCGATGACCCCGCCCGCCTGTCCGGCCCGGAAAAGGCTGCGGTGATGCTGCTGGCCCTCGGTGATGAGGGTGAGTCGCTGTGGCAGCAGCTCGATGAAGAAGAAATCCGCGAAGTTTCCCAGGCGATGTCCAATCTGGGCACGGTCTCGTCCAGTGCGGTCGAGCGTCTGATCGTCGACTTCGTGGGTCAGATGTCCTCGACCGGTTCGCTGATGGGCTCCTTCGAGGCCACGCAACGCCTGCTGACCTCCTTCCTGCCCGGCGACAAGGTCGAGTCGATCATGGAAGAGCTGCGGGGTCCCGCCGGCCGCACCATGTGGGACAAGCTGGGCAATGTGAACGAGGTGGTTCTCGCCAACTATCTCAAGAATGAATACCCGCAGACCGTCGCCGTGGTCCTGTCCAAGGTGAAGTCCGAGCATGCCAGCCGCGTCCTGGCGGCCCTGCCGGAGGATTTCGCCCTGGAAGTCGTGACCCGCATGCTGCGCATGGAACCGGTGCAGCGCGAAATCCTCGACCGGATCGAGGAAACGCTGCGCACCGAATTCATGTCGAACCTGGCCCGCACCTCCAAGCATGACAGCCACGAGATGATGGCGTCGATCTTCAACAATTTCGACCGCCAGACCGAGAACCGTTTCCTGGCCGCCCTGGAAGAACGCAATCGCGAGAGCGCCGAGAAGATCCGTTCGCTCATGTTCGTGTTCGAAGACCTGTCCAAGCTGGATCCGGGCGGCATCCAGACCCTGATGCGCGCCATCGACAAGGACCAGATGGCGCTGGCCCTAAAGGGCGCGTCGGACAGTCTGCGCGACCTGTTCTTCTCCAACATGTCCGAACGGGCGGCGAAGATCATGCGCGAAGACATGAATGCGATGGGCCCCGTGCGCCTGAAAGATGTCGACCAGGCCCAGCAGGCCATCGTCTCCCTGGCCAAGGATCTGGCTGCCAAGGGCGAGATCATGCTGGCCGACGGCGGCTCCGACGACGAACTGATTTACTAGCGAGTGGACGAACCGATGACACCGACGAAATTCGATTTCGATACCGAGTTCGACCACAACGGCGAAATCCTGCGGGAAGGCGAGAGCTACAAGCGCTTCTTCACCCAGGATGATGTCGACGCAGCGCGCATGTGGGGCGTCGAGGAAGGTCGCGAGATGGAGGAAGGCCGTTGCGCCGAGAACCTCCAGGCGATCGCTTCCCAAATGCAGCTCATTCTCGCCCGTCTCGCCCATGAATCCGACGCGCTGCGTCAGGAATCCGCCCAGCTGGCCCTGGCTGCCGCCCGCAAGATCGCGGGGCACGCGCTGAACCAGTACCCGCTGGACACGATCGAGGAAGTGGCCCGCGAAGCCGTGCAGGACCTGCGGTCCGAACCGCGCCTGTCGGTGCGCTGTGCCCCGGAACTGGTCGAGGCCCTGTCGGAGCGGCTGGAACAGACCGCCCGTCAAGCCGGCTTCGACGGCGCCATCATGGTCCGCGGCGAGCCGGGCATGCGCAGCGCGGATGTCCGCCTGGAATGGGGCGCCGGCGCAATCCAACGCAGCGCCGACGAGATCGATCAACGCCTGAATGATGTGGTGGCCCGCTGGCTGGACTCCACACCGGAAGACGACAGCCAGAACAGCGCCCCGGGACAACAGTCCGGCGCATCTGCTGCTTAAGGGAGGCCAGTCATGGCTGACGAAAACAATTTCGACCTGCCGGATCTCGGCGCAGAAGGCCAGCAGGTGCCGGCCACGCAAGCTCCGGCCCGTGCCGACTCCATGCTTGAAGAAGAAGAGAAGGCGGCCGCCGACCTGGCACCGGTCTTCGACGTTCCCGTCAACATTTCGGCCGTGCTCGGCAAGGCCCATATCGACGTGAATTCACTGCTGAAACTCACCTCCGGATCGGTCGTCGAACTGGATCGGAAAATCGGTGAGGCCATCGACATCTACGTCAATAACCGCCTGGTGGCCCGCGGCGAAGTCGTCGTCGTGGAAGACCGGCTGGGCGTGACCATGACGGAAATCATCAAGGACGGGGACTCGGCCTGAGTGCCGGGTAAGGACGGAGCAAAACCATGAGAATTCTGATTGTAGGCACCTTGGGCGGACAGCTGCACACCGCCACCAAGATCGCCCTCGACCGCGGCGCCAAGGTCTCGCAAGTCGACACGATCGAGCAGGCGACGGCCCATTTGCGGGCTGGCCGCGGTGCCGACCTGCTCATGGTCGACCTGAACCTGGACGTCCAGTCCCTGATCGCGGCCAATGAGGCCGAGCGGATCACGGTTCCGGTCGTGGCCTGCGGCGTCAATGTCCGTCCGGAAGCGGCCGCCGCCGCCATCCGGGCCGGCGCCAAGGAATTCATCCCGATGCCGCCGGATGCCGACCTGATCGCTGCCGTCCTTGAAGCGATTGCCGACGACGAACGCCCGATGATTGCCCGCGACCCGTCCATGCAGGCCGTCATCGAGCTGGCTGACCGCATTGCCGGATCCGACGCCTCCGTCCTGATCACCGGTGAAAGCGGTTCCGGTAAGGAAGTCATGGCGCGCTACGTCCACGCCAAGTCCAAGCGCGCAGCGGCTCCCTTCGTCTCCGTCAACTGCGCCGCGATCCCGGAAAACCTGCTGGAATCGGAACTCTTCGGTCACGAAAAGGGCGCCTTCACCGGCGCTGTGGCCCGCCGTGTTGGTAAATTCGAGGAAGCCGATGGCGGCACGCTGCTGCTGGACGAAATCTCGGAAATGGATATCCGCCTGCAGGCCAAACTCCTGCGTGCCATCCAGGAACGTGAAATCGACCGGGTCGGCGGCACCAAGCCGGTGAAGGTCAATATCCGCATCCTGGCGACGTCCAACCGCGATCTGCGCAAGGCCGTCGCCGAAGGCATCTTCCGCGAAGACCTGCTGTTCCGCCTGAATGTCGTGAACCTGGCCCTGCCGCCCCTGCGCGAGCGTCCGGCCGACATCCTGGCCCTGTCCGAGCACTTTGCGAAAAAATACGCCGCCGCCAACGGTATCGAGGATCGTCCGATCTCCGACTCCGCCCGCACCCAGCTGCTGGCCCGCGAATGGACCGGCAACGTGCGGGAACTGGAAAACGCCATGCACCGCGCCGTGCTGCTGGCCTCGGGCCGGGAAATCACGCCCGACGCGATCCGCATGCCGGACGGTTCCGCCTTCACCGGTTCGGGCAGTTCCATCGCCCGCCTGGCCGCCGACGCGGCCCAGACCGTCCAGGCCGACATGATCGGCCGCACGGTGGCAGAAGTGGAGCAGGACCTGATCCTGAACACGCTGGACCATTGCCTGGGCAACCGGACGCATGCCGCCAACATTCTCGGCATCTCGATCCGCACCCTGCGCAACAAGCTGAAGCTTTACTCGGACCAGGGCGTGGACATCCCCGCCCCGAACCAGACCGCTGGCGTCAACGTAGCCTGATAGGACCCTCTCGTGGCCGACACTGCTGCCCCCAATCCCGCCGCCACTGAAGCGGCCGGCGGACTTGATTTCCGCGCCCTGCTGAACCGTGTCATGCGCGGTGATGTGGCCTTGGCCGTGGGCATCCTCGCCATTCTGGTGATGCTGCTCCTGCCGATGCCCAGCATGCTGCTGGACTTCTCGCTGGCGATTTCCGTGTCGGTCTCCGTTCTGGTCCTGATGACAGCGCTCTTCATCAAGAAGCCGCTGGAATTCTCGGCCTTCCCGGCCGTCTTGCTGATCACCACTCTGCTGCGGCTGGGTTTGAACATCGCGTCCACGCGCCTCATCCTGTCGCGTGGCCATGAAGGCACGGATGCGGCCGGTGAAGTGATCGAGGCCTTCGGCGCCTTCGTCATGCAAGGCAATGTGGTCATCGGGATCATCGTCTTCTCGATCCTGGTGATCGTGAACTTCGTCGTGATCACCAAAGGTTCCGGCCGGATCGCGGAAGTCGCGGCCCGCTTCACCCTCGACGCCATGCCCGGCAAGCAGATGGCGATCGATGCCGACCTGTCCGCCGGTCTGATCACCGAGGACGAAGCCCGCAAGCGCCGCGCCGAGCTGGAAGGCGAAAGCAATTTCTTCGGCGCCATGGATGGTGCCTCCAAATTCGTCCGCGGCGATGCCATGGCCGGCCTGATGATCACCGCGATCAACCTGATCGGCGGCATGATCATCGGCGTCGCCCAGTCCGGCATGGATTTCGGCAGCGCGGCTGCCGCCTATTCCACCCTGACCATTGGTGATGGCCTGGTCTCGCAGATCCCGGCCCTGGTCATCTCCGTGGCCGCCGGCCTGCTGGTCTCCAAGGCGGGTGTTGATGGCGAAGCCGACAAGGCCGTGTTCGGTCAGCTGACCGCCAACCCGCAAGGGCTGGGCCTGGTCTCGGCTGTGGCCTTCATGGTCGGCGTGCTGCCCGGCATGCCCTTCCTGCCCTTCGCGCTGATGTCGGCCGGTGCCGGAGCCCTGGCCTGGATGAACCGCGACATTGTCGAGCGAAAAGCCCAGGAAGCCGCCGAGGCCGAAGCCGAGAAGGTCGCCGAGGAGGCCTCCAGCAAGGCGACCGAGGATGCCCCGATCGAGGACAGCCTCGCCATCGACGAGCTGAAGATCGAACTGGGCTATGGCCTGCTGCCGCTGATCAATGATGTCGATGGCCGCAAGCTGACCGACCAGATCAAGGCGCTGCGCCGCTCGCTGGCCGAAGAGATGGGCTTCATCACGCCGGCCGTCCGCATCATCGACAACATGTCCCTGGGCAACAACGAGTACGCGATCCGCATCAAGGAGCTGGAGGCCGGCCGCGGTCAGCTGCAGCTCCACAAACTGCTGGTCATGGATCCGTCCGGCCTGCCGATCGACATGCCCGGCGATCATGTGAAGGAGCCGACCTTCGGCCTGCCCGCGACCTGGATCGAGGAAGGCCTGCGCGAAGAAGCATCCTTCCGGGGCTACACGATAGTCGAGCCGGCCGCCGTGCTGGTGACCCATCTGACCGAACAGCTGCGCGAGAACATGGCGGACCTGCTGTCCTACGCCGAGGTCGAGAAGCTGATCGACAAGCTGTCCAAGGAACACAAGAAGCTGGTCGACGACATCACCCCGTCCCAGATCAGCCGCGCCGGCATCCAGCGGGTCCTGCAGATGCTGATCCGCGAGCGTGTCTCCATCCGCGACCTGCCGACCATTCTGGAAGGCATCGCCGAAGCCAGCGCCACGACGCAAAATATCGACGCGATCGTCGAGCATGTCCGTGCCCGTCTGGCCCGCCAGCTGTGCCATGCCAACAAGGCGCATGACGGGGTCCTGCCGGTTCTGGCCATGGGACCGCAATGGGAGCAGGCCTTCATGGAATCCCTCGTCGGGGACGGTGATCGCCGCCAGCTCGCCCTGGCTCCGTCGAAACTGCACGACTTCGTGGCCGCGATTAGAAACTCTTTTGAAACCGCATCAACTCAGGGTCATGTACCGGTGCTGCTGACGAGCCCGATGATTCGTCCGTATGTCCGTTCGCTGGTGGAACGTTTCCGCCCGCAGACTGTGGTGATGTCGCAGAACGAGATTCATCCCAGCGCCCGGCTGAAAACCCTGGGTCATGTCGGCTGAACCGGCCGCATGCACGCCCGCAACTGAATTGAACGATGCGACTTAGAACCTTCTCTGCCCAGTCCATTACCGAGGCCATGGCCGATGTCCGGCGCGAAATGGGACCGGAAGCGGTCATCATCGCGACCTCGGACAATCCCGATGGCGGCGTCCAGGTGCGCGCGGCGGCCGAGGCTGTCTCGTTGCGCGAACCGGCCGAACCGGTCCGCCTGCGCGCCGAGCGCCTGCAGGCCGAAGCCGATATCGAGCGCGGTCTGCGCGAGGACAATGATCTGGACCGGGTGATCCGGGCCCTGGGCTTCCACCGGGCACCGGGCGTTTCTGCCCAGGCCCTGATCCGCTCGGCGCATGACCTGACCGACGGGCAGGCCGTGTCGCGCCTCGCCCATGCCATCGAGGCCCGCTACACCTTCCAGCCCCTGCCCGCGATCCCGGAACATCCGGTCCTGTTCGCCGGTACGCCGGGTGTCGGCAAGACCTCCATCCTGGCCAAGATCGCCGCCCGCGCCATCACGGCCGGGGCGCGCCCCACTCTGATTTCCTGTGACGGTGAACGCGCCGGTGCTGCCGGCCGGCTCAGCGCCCTGGCCGAACGCATGGGCGCCGACTTCAAATCCGTCGACGATCCGCGCGAGATGATCGATGCCGTCGACGGTGTCGAGGGTCCGATCCTGGTCGACAGCCCTGCCATCAACCCGTTCGAGCTCGACGATCTGGACATGACGCTCGCCTTTGCTGACAGCGCCCAGGCAGAAATCGTCTACGTCTTCGACGCCGGTTTGACGCCGGAGGATGCCGAGGACGGCGCCTCCCTGTTCGCCTCAATCGGTGCCAGCCGCTGCATTCCGGTCAAGCTGGACTGCGCCCGCCGTCTCGGCGCCATTCTCGGCGTCGGCGAAACCGGTCTGGCCTTCGCCCAGATTTCCTCCACGCCCTTCATCGGTGGCGGCCTGGCCCCGGCCACGCCCCTGCGCCTGGCGCGCGCCCTGATCGAAGACCGGCTCAACCCCTTCGAAGAGGCGGACTGATGAAGCTCGCATCCGCACCGCAAGACCGTTCCGCCGGACGTATCCTGGCTGTTGCCTCGGGCAAGGGCGGCGTTGGCAAGACGACCTGTTCGATCGGCATGGCCCATGCCTTCTCCAGCCTGGGCGAACGCGTCTTGCTGGTTGATGGTGATCTGGGCATGGCCAATATCGATGTGCAGCTGGGCCTGCAGCCCGTGTCCGATATCACCAGCGTGCTCAATGGTCGCGTCAATCTGAAGGACGCTGTGACGCCCGCTCTTGGCGGCGCCGGTGAGACCGGCGGGTTCGATGTCATTTCCGGCCGTTCCGGTTCCGGGGCGCTGGCCAATCTGTCCGGCCCGGGCCTGACCAAACTGGCCAGTGGCGTTGCCGCCCTCTCCCTGTCCTATGATCGCGCTGTTCTGGATCTGGCGGCCGGTGCCGACCGCGCCACCATCCGCCTGGCGCTCACGGCTGATGATGTTGTCGTGGTGATCAATGACGAGCCGACCTCGCTGACCGATGCCTATGCCTTCGTAAAAACGCTGCGCCTGCATGATGACGGCGCCTCGCCGCTGGTCGTGGTGAACAATGCGCCGGACGGCAAGACGGCACGCGAGGCTTTCGCGGCCTTCCGCAAGACCTGCGAGGCCTTCCTCTCCTTCACGCCGACCCTGGCCGGGATCATCCGCCGGGATGCCAATGTCCCCGCCTCGATCCGCCAGCAGACCTGCGTCGCCAAGCGGGCCCCGGCCTGTGATGCAGCGAAGGATATCCGCGGCATTGCCGGATCGCTCGCGCGCGGCAAGGAAGCCGCCTAGACTGGGTTCGGGGCACGCGCAGGGGGACGCCACATGTATGACACCTGGGGAGACAGGCTGGCCAACGGGTTCACCCCGTTCGACTGGTGGCTGATCATCGTTCTGTCGCTGGTCGCCGCGCTGATCATGCGCAAATGGCCGCAATGGCCGGCCGCAGCCGCGATCGCCTTCTTCATCGATGCCGCCGCGCCTTTCTTCTATCGCTGGGCTGTCGGCATCCCGCCGGACTTTGCCTTCGACTTCGCGGTCTCGCGCCTGGATGATCGGGGCGGCATCGTGGTCCTGCTCCGCCTGACCTTCTACATGCTTGCGATCGGCGGGATCTACTGGACCAAGCGGCGCTACGGCCGCAACTGACACAAAAAAGGCGGACCTCAAGGCCCGCCTTTTTGCTGTCTGCTGGGAGCGGATCTACTCGATCACGGTGATCTGGCTGTCGAGATGGGTTTCGGCCTCTGCAAAGGCGTCTTCCACCGTCGCCAGTCCGAACAGGACCCGCTGGCCCGCTTCCAGAACCGGACCATAGAGCAGCGTGCCCTCGGCATCATCCTCGATGTGGAATCGCTGCGTATTGTCTTCCAGCCAGTCGAAGCGCGCCCGCACGAGGGCCCAGTAGTCCTGCGTCGCTTCCCAATAGTCGAGTGCGGCCTGACCGTTGGACAGATCGGTGTTGCGGTAGGTGTTCACCCCGATCTCACGGACCAGCTCATGGGTGGAGCCATCGGCCTCAACCACGAGCTTGGAATTGTCCTGCTCATGGGTCCAGCCCCACGGCGTGATCGTGTGGCGGTTCACGGCGGCGATCACATCGTAATCATCACGGGTCGTGTCATCGCGGCGCGGCAGCGGACGCCAGGAGACCGGCGGCTCCCAGGTAGACACGCCATCCGCATCATGGCTCCAGGGCGCGACCGCAGCATAGCGCGGACTGTCATCGACCTGATAGACGGTCTGCGCCCACGCCCCGGCAGCGTCTTCCGGCGACACGGCTTCGACGGTCCAGTCATCATGACCCTGGAAGGCCAGGACATGATCGGGCTGGTATTCCCAATCCTGACGCCAGTGCTTCACGATGAAGGGATTGTCCTCCTCGCCGACGATCAGCAGATGCTGCAGCATGATGAAGTCACCCGTGTCCTCGACCACGATGACGACTTCGCGCGCCGGGGTGAATTTCGGCTCGGCCAGCTCATATCCTTCGGCCACCGGGACCGTCTCCCGGAAATCGAAGGTCACGGCATACTCGCCCTGCATGGCCAGGATCGCCGCGCGGTCCCGCTCGAACTCGGCCTGCGTGTGGGTCACAGCCGCCGGTGCCATGGATGCTGTCGGCGTATCGGTCGTGGCACAGCCCGTCATCAGCAGGGCCGCGGCCGCGGAAAAGTAAGCGAATTTCATTGGATCCCTCATGCCCGTCAAAAAACCCCGGGAAATTTCCGGTGTAACTTGTGAAAGATTCTCACTTGCATTCGCGAAAAGCAAGGGCCAGAACTGCGAACAATGCAAATCATTCGCAAATTGAGGGAAGCGAGATGAAATCCGTGTTGTTGAGTAGCGCAGCGGCGCTGGCCTTGAGCCTGCCCGCCCTGGCACAGGACATCGACGAGGATCCGGCGATCGATGTCATCGTCGTGGAAACGACGAAAACCAATCTGGACGCTTTCGTCTATCCGGGCATGACGGCGAGCATCGACGCCGAAGCCCTGGACCTTTACCGGCCGTCGGATCTGGATGATCTCCTGCGCCAGCTTCCCGGCCTGGAAGTCAGCGGCGGTCCGCGCCGGACCGGCCAGACCCTGGCCCTGCGCGGTCAGGGGCGCGAGAACACCACCCTCCTGCTCGACGGCGCCCGCCAGAATTACGGTTCGGCGCATGACGGGGTCTTCTTCATCGATCCGGCACTACTGGTCGGCGTCGAAGCCGTCCGTGGCCCGGCCTCGGCGCTCTACGGCTCCGGTGCGTCCGGCGGCGTGGTGGCTTTTCGCACCGCCGGTGCCGACGATCTGCTGAACGCGGATGAGGACTGGGGCTACAGCCTGGGTGCCGGTTACCGCACCGTCGACGAGGAATTGCGCGGTTCGGCCAGCGTCTATGGCCGCCACGGCACGTTCGACGCGCTTGCGTCGGTCTCACGCCGTTCGTCGGGCGAAATCACGCTGGGCTCCGGCGACCACCTGCCCGCCAGCGATGAAAGCCTCTCCACCCTGCTCAAGCTCGGCAATGATTTCGGCGAGGGTCTGCGAGCCGAACTGAGCTGGCAGCGCTTTGATGGCGAAGCCGTCGAGCCGAATAATGCCCAGGGCGTCGCCCCGGTCGGCTCGCTCAACGCCCTGGCCCAGAAAGACATTGAGGCCGACAATATCACCCTCAATGCCCGGATCGCGCCGCCGAGTGTCGACTGGCTCAATCTCGACCTGACCGTCTATTCCAACACGACCGGCGTGGATGAGCTGGAACTGGCCTCGGGCCGTCAGCTGCGCCGTGACCTGGAGACCGTCGGCATCCGCGGCGACCAGCGTTTCGAGTTCGCGCTTGGCCAGTATGACGCCGCACTTGTGGTGGGTGGCGAGTATTACGAAGACAGCCAGGACGGGTTCGACAGCGATGACCCCAGTGGCACGCGGGGCGGCGCCCCTGATGCTGACAGCCAGTTCACCGCAGGCTGGGCACAGCTGGAAATTGACGGACCCGCCCCGCTCGGCCTTCCGGGCCGGGTGATCCTTCTGCCCGGCGTGCGTCACGATTCCTTCGAGACCTCGACCCCGACGACACCAACCGTCTCCAATGACGCCACGTCGAGCCGGCTGGGCCTGACCTATGCGCCGACGGACACGTTCAATGTCTTCGTCAGCTGGGGGGAAGCCTTCCGCGCACCGTCGATCAATGAGCTCTACATTGACGGCACGCACTTCTCCCTGCCCCACATCATCCTGGGCGCCCCGTATTTCATCTCCAATGATTTCATCGCCAATCCGGACCTGCTGCCGGAGGAAACGGAAACGGTGGAGATCGGTGTCAGTCTCAACCTGGCGGACCAGGTGGGGGTCGACCGGCTGGACCTGCGCGCCTCCGTCTATGAAACCCAAGCCGACAATCTGATCGACCTGTTCGTCGACTTTGCCTTCGATCCGACCTGTTTTGCTCCGCCCTTCTTTACGCCCTGCTCGGCCGGCTCCACGCAGAGCCGCAATGTCGGATCAGCGGAACTCTCCGGCTATGAAGCGCAGATCGGCTTTGCCGAGGG
>NZLV01000203.1 GCA_002694345.1 Maricaulis sp. | reverse complement strand
GGTGCGTTCTGGTCCTGTGGTGCCGAACAGGCCGTGAGCAGGGCCAGAAAACCGGTCGTGCCGGCGAGGAGAAGTCGGGTCATCAGCGTTTCCTTACGGCGGCCGCTCCCACGCCATAGCCAGCCCCGAAGGCGCACATCACGCCCGTTTCGCCTTCTGCCATGTCGTCGGAATGCATCTGGAAATTCATTACGACGGAAGAAGAGGACGTATTGCCGTACTCGTCCAGTATGGCCGGCGCATTTTCTTCGGTCCGGTCGCGGCCGAGGATGCGTTTGGCGATCATGTCGACCATGCGGATATTGGCCTGGTGGAGCCAGGTGCGGCGCACGTCCTCCGGCTGCAGGTCGATCTTCTTCATCAGATTGCGCGCCACCTTGGGCGCAAATCCGACGACATCCTTGAAGACGCGATGCCCGTCCTGGTCCAGATGGGGCTCGTAGTCCGGGTCGATCTGGCGTTCGGCGCGGTTGATGAAGCCGAAATCGGAACGCAGCGCCGAGGACCACTTGTTCTCGGCATGCGTGCCCAGAACGTCCCAGCCGCCCGGGCGGCCATCATCCGCTTCCACGATCATGGCGGCGGAGGCATCACCGAAAATGAAGTGAACATCGCGGCGCGAGTGCACATTGATACAGGTCATGATCTCTGGCGAGCAGACCAGGATGCGCTTGGCCTCACCCGACTTGATGAAACCATTGGCGATGTGCAGCCCGTAGAGGGCCGAGGCGCAGGCCATGGTCAGGTCGAAGGAGAAGCCCTTGGCGCCGATCTCGTTCTGGATCTCGCAGGACACGCCCGGGAAATTCCGTTGCTGCGCGGAGGAGGCGACGATGACGCCATCAATGTCGCCGCCGTCATAGCCGGCGCGCTCGAGCGCCTGGTGAACGGATTTCAGGGCAAATTCGGCCTGGGTGGAAACCTCGTCGATCGGGCGGGGTGCGATCTGGGGCACCATTCGCTCGATGTCCAGGATGCCATCTTTTTCATAGACATGCCGCCGCTTGATTCCGGAAGCATTGACGATGAAGTCGGAATTGGAGCGTGGCACTTCCGCAATCTGGCCGGCCGCGATGGCGGCGGCGTTCTCGGCGTTGAAGCGCTCAGCATACGCATTGTAGCTGGCCACGAGTTCATCATTGGTGATGACATTCGACGGAACCCAGTAGCCCGTCGATCGGATGAGGCTGTTTGGCACGTTATGTCTCTGTTTTCTTCCCAGACCCGCGCAGCCTACTCCATGATACCCCTCAATCAATGTGCGGGCGCATGGGGGCTCGTGCGGCTGCGCATCAAAATCGAGCAAACCTGCACATTTGTGCAGCGCAAAAACCGCAAATGCAGGAAATCCCCGGCCTGCAGTCGACTCTCCTTTCTGGCCGCTTCTAGCTCTCCGGTAGATCGCAGCAAGCGACAACAACCCCGCCGGAGGCCCCACAGATGGACAGTGGTAACAACGCCTGGATTTTGACCTCGACCGCTCTGGTCCTGCTCATGACCCTGCCGGGGCTGGCCCTGTTCTATGGCGGCATGGTCCGGCGGAAGAATGTTCTCTCCACCCTGATGCAGAGCCTCGGCGCGGCGGCCATTGTCACCGTGGTCTGGGCCCTGATTGCCTATTCCCTGGCGTTCACGGATGGCGGTGCGCTCAACGGATTTGTCGGCGGGCTGGCCAGTGCGGGTCTCGCGGGGATCACGCCTGAAAGCATGTCTGGCGACCTGCCGGAAAACCTCTTCCTGATGTTCCAGCTCACCTTCGCCATCATCACGGTGGCGATCATTGCCGGTGCCGCTGTTGAACGCATCCGCTTCTCGGCCTTCATGGTGTTCGGTGCAGCCTGGATCGTCCTGGTTTATGCCCCGATCTGCCACTGGGTCTGGGGTGGTGGCTTCCTGGGGGATGCGGGCGTGCTCGACTTCGCCGGTGGCGCTGTTGTGCACATCAATGCCGGTGTTGCCGGGCTCGTGCTGGCCAAATTCCTGGGACCCCGCAAGGGCTATCCGGGCTCCAATCTGGCGCCGGACAATCTGGTCCTGACGGTCGCCGGTGCCGGCTTCCTGTGGGTGGGCTGGTTCGGCTTCAATGGCGGGTCGGCCCTGGCGGCCGATGGCGCCGCAGCCCATGCGCTGGTGACCACGCAGGTGGCTACGGCGACGGCGGTCCTCGTCTGGATCTGCCTGGAATGGATCCTGCGCGGTAAGGCTTCTGTCCTGGGCGCTGCCTCGGGGGCTGTGGCCGGTCTGGTCGCCATCACCCCGGCAGCCGGTTTCGTGCCCGCCTGGGCGGCCTTCCTGGTGGGTGCCGGCGGTTCCTTCGGCGCCTATTGGGGCGTCACGGCACTCAAGAAAGCCATCAAGATCGACGATACGCTTGATGCCTTCGGTCTGCATGGTGTGGGCGGTCTGGTCGGGGCGATCCTGACGGGTGTCTTCGCCAGCGAGGCCATCGGCGGTACGGCCGGCGCGATCGAGGGCAATCTCCTGCAGGTCTGGACCCAGGCCTGGGGCGCTCTGGCCGCGGCGATCTACTGCGCGGTCGTCACCTTTGTCATCCTCTTCATACAATCCAAGCTTATGACGCTGCGGGTCGATGAAGAATCCGAGGTTTCCGGCCTCGATACAAGTTTGCATGGTGAGTCGGTCGGCAGTTAGACTGACCTCACCACCCATCTTCGGCCGGTTGGGGGCCGGAGAGCGGGAGCGGGTGCTGTAAGGGGTTGCGGCGCCCGCTCCCGACCCGAATTGAGTTGCCCTTCTGGGCTTGACCCGTTATTGGGTTTCGCACGTCCAGGCCTGTCCTCCCCGGCTTGAGACGCATACTGACCCGGCCCTGCCAGTGCGTTGTACTGGACAGGGCCGGGTCTTTTTTTGGCACCGGTGTCAGATTTGACCTCTGCGTTATACGTTTTTGTATGACTGTTTCGGGGGTCGGAGGACGGCGCCGGCAATCTGTTCCGGAATATCGGTCCTCCTCACTCTGTCGCACAGCCACACGCATTCCTCCCGTCGATCGACAGGCGGATGATAGGCTCGTCCCGAACAGGCGGGGATTAGAGTTTTTCGACGAAGACCGTACCGGCGGAGTATCCCGCGCCGAAGGAGCAGATCAGCCCCTTCTCGCCCGCGGCAAACCCGTCATTGTGCCGGTGGAAGGCCACCAGGGAGCCGGCGCCCGCCGTATTGGCGAACTCGTCCAGGATGACGGGGGCTTCCTCAACCTCGAACTCGCGGCCGAAGACCTTCTTCGCGACCAGCATGTTCATGTTGATATTGGCCTGGTGCAGCCAGAGACGCTTCATCTGGTCGGGCTTGAGGCCGAAATTGCCCATGTCCGACAGGATCATTTCCGCGACCATCGGGCAGACTTCCTTGAAGACCTTGCGGCCCTCCTGCACGAAATAGCGGTCCTCGAATTCCGGTTCCGGCTCTTCCGAGGCATTCAGGAAGCCGAAGTTCGAGCGGATATTGTTGGAGAACTGGGTCATCATGTTGCGGCCCAGAACCCGCCAGCCTTCGCCGCCGGCGACGTCCTCATGCTCGATCAGCATGGCCACGGCCACATCGCCGAAGATGAAATGGCTGTCGCGATCGCGGAAATTGAGCTGCGGCGTGGTGATTTCCGGCACGATCACCAGGACCGATTTCGCCATCCCCGTTTCGATCATGTTGATCGCATTGATGATGCCGAACGTCCCCGAGGAACAGGCGACGGTCATGTCGAAACCGAAGCCGGTAATGCCCAGCTCGTTCTGCATCTCGATCGCCATGCACGGATAGGTGCGCTGCATGGAGGTGGCCGAACAGATCACGGCGTCGACATCCTTGGGGTCACGGCCCGCGGCCTTGAGGGCATCCCGGGCGGCGGCGACACCGGCTTCTGCCGTCAGGGCCAGGTCTTCATTCGGACGCGGCGCCACGCGGGGGCGCATCCGGTTGACGTCCAGAACGCCGGCCTTGTCGATCGTGTAGCGCGACTTGATGCCCGAAGCCTTCTCGATGAAGGCCGAGGAGGAGGGGTTCAGCGGCTCGACCGTGCCACGCGCAATCGCGTCGGCATTGTCGGCGTTGAACTGTTCCACATAGGCGTTGAAGCAAGCGACGAGTTCGTCATTCGAGACCGACTCCTCGGGAGTCCAAAGACCGGTCGACCGGATCACAACGCTCATTCATTCCACTCCGAAACGGGCAAACAGGCGGCGCAACCTAGTACCATGTGGGCCCAGCGTCACCTCGCCAACTGCGCAAGCGGTGTCATTCCGCCTTTGACGCCGGGTGGCAAATCTGGTCGAAACGCACGGTACACCCCCAATCCCGGAGATGCCCCATGAAGACCCGTGCCGCTGTAGCGTTTGAAGCCGGCAAGCCGCTGGAAGTTGTCGAGGTTGATCTGGAGGGCCCGAAGGCGGGGGAAGTCCTGGTCGAGATCAAGGCGACGGGCATCTGCCATACTGATGAATTCACCCTGTCCGGTGCGGACCCGGAAGGGGCCTTCCCCGCGATCCTGGGTCATGAGGGCGCCGGTGTCGTGGTCGAATGCGGCCCTGGCGTCACCGGGCTGAAGCCGGGCGACCATGTCATTCCGCTCTACACGCCGGAATGCCGGGAGTGCGAATACTGCCTCAATCCCAAGACCAATCTGTGCCAGTCGATCCGTTCGACCCAGGGGCAGGGCGTGATGCCGGACGGTACATCGCGCTTCTCCTACAAGGGTGAGAAGATCCTGCACTATATGGGCTGCTCGACCTTCTCGAACTACACGGTCCTGCCCGAGATCGCGCTGGCCAAGGTTCGTCCGGACGCGCCCTTCGACAAGATCTGCTATATCGGCTGCGGCGTGACGACGGGCATTGGCGCTGTCGTGTTCACGGCCAAGGCGGAAGCCAATTGCACCGCTGTCGTTTTCGGTCTGGGCGGGATCGGCCTCAATGTCATCCAGGGTCTGAAGATGATCGGCGCGCGCCAGATCGTGGGTGTCGACATGAACCCGGCCAAGGAATCCATGGCCCGCCAGTTCGGCATGACCGATTTCGTCAATCCCAAGGATGTCAGCGGTGATCTCGTCGGCCACCTGGTCGAGCTGACCGGGGGTGGTGCCGACTACACGTTCGAATGCATCGGCAATGTGAATGTGATGCGCACGGCGCTGGAATGCTCCCACAAGGGCTGGGGCACCTCCATCGTGATCGGCGTGGCACCGGCCGGTGCGGAAATCTCCACCCGTCCCTTCCAGCTGGTCACCGGCCGGAACTGGCG
>NZLV01000202.1 GCA_002694345.1 Maricaulis sp. | reverse complement strand
TCAACCAAAACCGCATGGCCTGGTGGAACTCGTAATCAAGCACAACCAATTCATCCGGGTACAGGTGCGCCAGATAGGTCGGCGCCATGGCGATGCCGCCGCCATAACGTATGGTTTCAAATAGCACCGAACTCATGTCCGTGCGGAATGAATATTTAATAATCGAATTCGTCGTATTGGACTGAAATCCCCAAGAATTCAGTTCCTTGTCGTACTGCTCAAGGGTGAGGAAGCGCAGGCTTGCAACGTCGGCCAGTGATTGCGGCGCACCGTAGGTATTGAAGAAGTCTCGTGACGCGACGGGCAGGAAATGGAGCGTGCCAAGCTCTTCGGCCCGCACATCCATGGTCTTTTCTGCGACGAAGGTGATCGACAGGTGCGCTGCATGATCACCGACCGCCGGCGACTGGTCGCTCACCAGTTTCAGGTCAATGCCGGGATTGATCCGCATGAATTCGGGAATATGGCGCGCAAGCCAGTGGGTGGCGAGGCCGTCCGGAGCGCGAAGCACGACCTGGCCCTCCATGGCGCGGTCCCGCCCGGACACCTGGTTCTCCAATTGCTGCGCGGAACGCTGCATGGTGAGGACAAAATCCAGCGCTTTCTCGCCGGCCTCTGTCAGGACGACACCGGCCGCCCGCCGCTCAATGAGCTGGCTGCCCAGCCGGCTCTCAAGCTGGCGCATGCGCTTGGACACGGTGGATTGCTGACAGCCCAGCGCCGAAGCGGCCGCGCTCATGGAGCCGGTGGTCGCCACGGCATGGAAGATCTGCAGATCATCCCAGTCGAAGACGTGCCGTCTCAGATCGTTACCTGTTTCTGGACTATCCACTATTCCAACTTTGCTAAAGGCGCGCCGCCCGCGCGGTGTTAACGAAGCATTAAGGATATTTTCGACCAAGGGCCGAACATGGCGACTCACGACACGCAGCTTAAAGGCGTGCGCACAGGCTTTCAATTTCCTCTCGAGCGCCTTGATCAGGCCTTCGGATCTTTGGACTTTGTGCCTGTCACGCTTGACCGTATCGACGAATTTCATGCGCTCGCCGATGAGTTGATCGACGGCGAGATCGCGAGCGCCGAGGATATCGCGCGGGTCCAGGTCTGGACGCAGCGCTCTCTTCACATGCGCGTTTGGAATGGCACCCCTGACGGTTTTGTCGCGTCGATTCCGCTAAGCCAGAAAGGCGTCGACGCCTTGTTCGCCGGCGAGTTCGGCTTTGCCAATGCCCAGCGCGATTGGGTGTGCGGCCTGGAAGAAGAGGCCTCCGCGCTTCTGTCCTGGGGGCTCGCCGGCCGAAATCCGCACGCTCAGGCTGCTGCCTTGCGCGCGCTCCTCGTGGGTTGGCGCGGCTTCTACTCGAATGTCCGCGTTTATGCGCGGGCCCGCTCGACCGAAGGCCGCGCGCTGATGCGACGCCTGAGCTTCGAGATCTGCGCCTATCCGGACGGCGTTAACCCCCTTTATGGAAGCACCGGCTTTCCGGACAAGATCGGTGCCCTGCTCTTGAAGCGGACAATTCTGGGTGAATGGGAGCCTGGCTCATGAAAACCGTGATGGCCGATAGTCTGAAAGTGACGGTCGCGCGCACCCTGGATCAGGTCGTGATGGCCATGACGCTGCGGGGCGTGATTTATCTGGGTGAGCAGCAATGCCCCTATGAAGAAGAATATGAGGGCAATGACTTCGCCGCTGCATCGCATCTGATCGCCTGGAAGGGCAAGGAGCCGGTCGGTGTGTTGCGCCTGCGCTTCTTTGCCGGGTTTGCGAAAGTCGAGCGGGCCGCGGTGCTCAAGCAATACCGTCGCGACGGCGTGATGCGCCTCCTGATGCAGGAAGCGCTGCGCTATGCCGCCCGGCGCGGCTACGAAAAAGTGCTCGGACATGCGCAGATCAATCGCGTGAAATACTGGCGGACCCACGGGTTCCAGGTTCGCAAGGACCGGCCGCATTTCTTCTTCTCGGACTATGAGTATGTCGAAATCGAACGGAAGCTGGTGCCGCCGTCCAATGCCATCACGGCGGAAACCGATCCGATGGTTGTCATCCGGCCCGATGGCGCCTGGGATGAGCCCGGACCGTCCGATCGGTCCCTGGAAAGGCTGAACAAGCCCGGAAAAGCGGACAAGAAGGAGGCTGAGGAAGCCGCATGAACCCGATTGCCCCCTGTCTGATCCTTCTGGATTGCCAGATGGACCAGGTTCAACCCCCAGACGGCAAGATCGATCCGGAAAACCAGGCGGTCATCAAGCGGATCGAAACCCTGTTGCAGCATGCGCGGCACAAGGGTTGGACGGTGTGCCACAGCCAGCTTGCTCCGGAACGGGGCGAACCGGCGCGCGTGCCGATCAAGTCCCTGAGACCCACCACACGTGAAACCGTGTTTGTGCGACCTGGGTTGTCGGCCTTTTCCGATCCCTATTTCCACCAGATCCTGGCCCGCAGCGCCGGCACCCCCTGTCTTCTGATCGGGTTTTCGGCACCCTTTGCCATGTTGGCGACCGTGTTTGATGCCCAGACGCGGGGCCAGGAGCTGACCGTCGTGCCCGACGCTGTCGGCAGTCTGGCCGTCGAGCCGCGCAATGTGGCCGAGACCCGGTCCATGTCCTTTGACCTGATCGGCCGTCTTTCACCGACCCTGGATTGGTCGGAAGTGGAGCGGTCCTGGCTCTCCGACTTGGCGCCGGCCTGACGCGGACCGGGTCCCGGAACCCGCCAGATTAAAAACACGAAAGATTTCACGCGCAGGCCTTGGATTTGGCCTGCGCGTTTCTACATAGGTGTCACGGGTGATCGACTGCCCTCCAGCCTCCCCCCGGATGGCCCCATCTTTCGATCGCCCTGCAAATGACCAGGCCTCATGAGAGCGTCCCCCCAGCCTGCCTTTGAGGTCTGACAGGCACCGTCGGGCTCCCCCTGTCCCTGCCCGGCGGTGCCACCATTTCTCTCGAAAACCCTTTCCCAAGTAATGCCCTGCCAAAAAGAATGGCTCGTTTGCGTTTTCAACGGCGTACACGGCTTGCGTGAAGCAAAAACAGGTCTAGGCTCGCCCTAACTAAAGACAACACCACAGGGAGCGCCACATGGGGGCTGTCGTCGGAGTCGCGCACGCGTATTCTCGAGCGGAATTCATGGAGGCGGCGCGACAGCGCTGGCAGGACGCATTCGGTCACGAATGCGGCGAAACGGGCAATTCCTTCTTTGCCCAGATCCATGATGATGCGCTGGCCGAGGACCTCGATCTGGTCGGGCCGGCGGACCTGGCGGCGCTGAGCGTCGATTTCTGGCATTTCGGGGCCAGCCGTCCCGGTGACGAGATCCTGGTCCGGATGCGTCCGGCCGAACGGGCCGATGGCTCGTCGCTGGATCGCGATATCCTGGAAATCATCGGGCGCGACCGGCCCTTTATCGTCGACTCCGTCATGGGTGAGATCGGCGCGCAGGGCTATGACATCCTGGCCATGTTCCACCCGATCGTTCAGGTCCGCCGCGGTTCCGACGGCGAGCGGGTCGAGGAAGGCGGGCGCTGTCTGGCCGAGTCCATGATCCAGGTCCATCTGCCGCCGCTGGACGAATTGTCCCGCAAGACGCTGATCGATGGCGTGACGGCGACGCTGGATGATGTCCGCGTTGCGGTGGAAGACTGGACCGACATGCGGGCCCAGATGGATGACGCCATCGCGCATCTGGAACAGGCGCGCACGCATGCCTCGCCGGAAGAGCTGGCCGAGGCCTGCGAATTCCTGCGTTGGCTGCGCGATGATCATTTCGCTTTCCTGGGCTGCCGAATCTACGACTTCGAGGTCGGAGATGACGGAACCATGGCCCAGCGCCATCCGCGCGTTCGTCCTGAAACCGGCCGCGGTGTGCTGCGCGATCCGGACCGTCATGTCCTGCGCAAGGGCTCTGAGCCGGCGGTGCTGACCCCGGCGATCGAGACCTTCCTGCGCGAACCCAGCCCGCTCATCGTGGCCAAGGCCAACATGAAGTCGCGCGTCCATCGCCGCGTCTACATGGATTACATCGGTGTGAAGCGTTATCGCGAGGACGGGGCCGTGATCGGCGAAGCCCGTTTCGTGGGCCTGTTCACCGCGGAAGCCTATGACCAGAGCGCCTCTGCCGTGCCATTGATCCGCCGCAAGGTGCGCCGGGTTCTCGAGCGCGCCGGCAAGACGCCGGGCACGCACTCGGCCAAGAAGCTGCGCAATACGGTCGAGAACTTCCCGCGGGATGAACTGTTCCAGACCGATGAAAACGACCTTCTGGAGATCTGTCTGGGTATCCTGCACCTGCAGGACCGGCCGCGAACCAAGCTGTTCATCCGCCGGGACCAGTTCGACCGCTTTGTCTCCGCCCTGCTCTTCGTGCCGCGCGATCGGTATAATTCCAAAGTCCGCGAACAGGCCGGTGAGCTGATCCGCGATGCCTTTGGTGGCCGCCTGTCAGCCTATTACCCGCAATTCGGCGATGGCTCCCTGGCGCGGGTCCATTTCATCATCGGTCTCAACCCGTTCGATCACCCGGAACCGGACATGTCCGATCTGGAACGCCGGGTCGCCCATCTGGCGCGGACCTGGGAAGATGATCTGGAAACCCATGTCCGTCTGAATGCGCCCGAGGCCATCCGCCTGCGCATGCCGGTCTACCAGGACGCGTTCAAGGCCGGTTATCGCGAGCTCTATGACCCCGCAGAAGCCCTGGCTGATGTGCTGAAGCTGGAAAGCCTGGAGACGCCGGATCAGGTCGCCGTGCGCGTCTACCGCGAGCCCGATGATGCGGACAATGAGCTGCGCCTGAAGATTTATCGCGTCGGCAAGCCGGTTTCCCTGTCCCGCGTCATGCCGGTGTTGGAAAATCTCGGCCTTTATGTGGTGCAAGAGACCGGTTTCCCGGTCGATCGGCGCGGCGAGTCCGGTCAGAGCGTTGACCGCGCCTATGTGCATGATTTCGAGATGAAGTCGGATTCACTCCGGGGTCAGGCTCTGGATGTGCTGGGTCCGAACCTTGAGGACGCGCTTCTGGCGATGGCGGAAGGCCGCGCCGAGGATGATGGTTTCAATCGCCTGATCGTCGAGATCGGTGTTACCTGGCGCGAAGCCGCTTTCCTGCGTACCTGTGCCCGCTATCGCCAGCAGACCGGTCTGGATCCGTCGCAGGCTATCCAGGAAGAGGCCCTGGCGGCTTATCCGGACATTGCCCGTGGCCTGCTGGACCTGGCGCGTGTGAAGTTCGATCCGGACTTCGAAGGGGATCGCAAGAAGCGCTATGATGCGGTCTGGGAGGCCAGCGAAGCGCTGCGCAAGGCGCTCGATGACGTGGCCAGCCTGGATCATGACCGTGCCCTGCGCCGGATCTTCCATCTGGTGGAAGCCACGCTGCGCACGAACTTCTATCAGCGTGACGACCAGGGTCAGCCCAAGCCGCGCATCTCGATCAAGATTGCCAGTGAATTGCTGGAAGAGTTGCCGCTTCCCAAGCCCTATCGCGAGATTTTCGTTTGGGCTCCGGACGTCGAGGGCGTGCATATCCGCTTCGGTCCGGTGGCGCGCGGTGGTCTGCGCTGGTCGGATCGCCGCGATGATTTCCGCACCGAAGTCCTGGGTCTGGTGAAGGCCCAGCAGGTGAAGAATGCGGTCATCGTTCCGGTCGGCTCCAAAGGTGGCTTCTACCCTAAATCCCTGCCCCGCAACGGGTCGCGGGACGAGGTCTTCGAAGCCGGTCGGGAGGCCTACAAGACCTTCATCCGCGGCCTGCTCGACCTGACCGACAATATTGTCGACGATGCCGTCGTGCCGCCGGCCCTGACCGAGCGCTGGGATGATGATGATCCCTATCTCGTGGTCGCCGCCGACAAGGGCACGGCAACCTTCTCGGATACCGCCAACGGCCTGGCCGAGGACGAGTTCGATTTCTGGCTCGGCGATGCCTTCGCCTCGGGCGGGTCGGCCGGCTATGACCACAAGAAAATGGGCATCACCGCCCGCGGCGCGTGGGAATCCGTGAAGCGGCATTTCCGCGAAATGGGCAAGGACATCCAGTCCGAACCCTTCAGCGTTATCGGTGTGGGCGACATGTCGGGT
>NZLV01000040.1 GCA_002694345.1 Maricaulis sp. | reverse complement strand
TGGCCTTCGCCTTCGTGGCCGGGGTTCCGCCGCTGGCAGGGCTCTATGCCGCCTTCATCGTCGGCCTGATCACGGCCCTGGTGGGGGGGCGCCGCGGGATGATCTCCGGGGCCACCGGTGCGCTGGCTGTCGTGATGGTCCATCTCGTGGCGGAACACGGGATCGAATACCTGTTTGCCACGGTCATCCTGATGGGCGTGATCCAGATTTCGGCGGGGATCCTGCGGCTGGGCAAGTTCATCCGCATGGTGCCGCACCCGGTCATGCTGGGCTTTGTGAACGGCCTTGCCATCGTGATCGGCCTGGCCCAGCTGGAACAGTTCCGTGTCGTCAATGATGCCGGGCAACATGTCTGGATGACCGGCTGGCCGCTTCTGCTGACGCTGGGCCTGGTAGCGCTGACCATGGCGCTGATCTGGGTGGTCCCCAAAATCACCAAAGTCGTTCCGGCCCCGCTCGTCGCCATCGGCGTGGTCGCGGCTCTGGTGATCGGCTTTGACCTGCCCGTGCCGCGCGTCGGCGACATGGCGTCGATCCAGGGCGGCCTGCCGGAATTCCACCTGCCGATGGTGCCGCTCAATCTGGAAACCCTGGAAATCATCCTGCCCTATGCCTTCATCCTGTCGGCGATCGGCTTGATCGAAAGCCTGCTCACCCTCAACCTGGTCGGTGAGATCACCGGCCGCCGGGGTGGGGCCTCCCAGGAATGCGTGGCACAGGGTGTTGCCAATCTGGTGACGGGTTTCTTCGGCGGCATGGGGGGGTGCGCCATGATCGGCCAGTCGATGATCAATGTGAAATCCGGCGGCCGTCTGCGCCTGGCCGGTGTGTCGGCCGCGCTCTTCCTGCTGGCCTTCATCCTGGTAGGGTCCAGCGTCATCGAGCTCATTCCGCTGGCGGCCCTGATCGGTGTCATGTTCATGGTGGTGATCGGGACCTTCGCCTGGCAGAGCCTGAGCATCCTGACCCGCATTCCGCGTTCGGATGCGTTCGTGATCATCCTGGTGACCGGCGTCACCGTGTATGCCGACCTGGCCATCGCCGTGATTGTCGGCGTGATCGTTTCCGCTCTGGTCTATGCCTGGAACGCCGCCTCTCGCATCCATGCGCGCCAGGAAGCCGGCAAGGATGGTGAGCTGGTCTATAAGATGGAAGGCCCGCTTTTCTTCGGTTCCACGGCCAGCTTCATGGAATTGTTCAAGCCGGAGGAGGATCCGGACCGGGTGGTCGTCGACTTTGCCGACAGCCGCGTGGTGGACCAGTCTGCCCTGCAGGCGCTGGAAGACCTGGCCGCCAAGTATGAAGCCGCGGGCAAGCGTCTTGAGCTTCGCCATCTCAGCCGGGATTGCCACAAACTCCTCTCCAAGGCCGGTCAGCTGATGATCGACAGCGATGATGACCCGGCCTATGGCCTGGCCGTGGAATATCAGGTGCGCACCGGCCGCATGGGCGGCTCGCACTGATCGGGGCGACAGGGGTGGCGCGGGAAAACCGCCACCTCACGGAAAGGTAAGTTTGTCGCCAGCTTGGCGGGCCCCTATGCTCCCTCCCACAATCGTTTGGGGGGAGAGACATGACCCGATTTTTCGCAAGCCTTGCGGCATCCACCATCCTGGCTTCGGCACCCGGATGGGCCTTGCAGGACGAGGCTGAAGCCGCATCCGAAAGCGAGGCCAGCACCACGGAATGGGATGTCGCCAACCCGCCGCTGCCGACGCGCGCGATTCCCATCCATGTGACCGAAGGCACCTGGATGTCGCTGGACGTCAGCCCGGACGGCCAGACCATCGCGTTCGACATGCTGGGTGATATCTACACCCTGCCGATCACGGGCGGCACGGCGACCAATATTTCCTCCGGCCTGCCCTGGGAAATCCAGCCGCGCTTCTCGCCGGACGGCTCCCGCATTGCCTTCACCTCGGATCGCGGGGGCGGCGACAATATCTGGGTGATGAATGCGGATGGGTCCGATGCCCGCCAGATCACGCAGGAAAGCTTCCGTCTGCTCAATAATCCGACCTGGCATCCGTCCGGCCGTTACATTGCTGCGCGAAAGCATTTCACCACGACGCGTTCGGCCGGCACCGGCGAAATCTGGCTGTATCACGTGCTGGGGGGCAATGGCGTCCAGCTGGTCGAGCGACCCAATGAGAATTTCCAGAAGGAGCTGGGCGAGCCGATTTTCTCGCCGGATGGCCGCTACGTCTACTACACGCAGAATGTGACCCCCGGGAACACCTTCATCTACGCGCAGGACTCCAATACCGAGCTGTTCAACATTCTGCGCTATGACATGGAGACGGGCGAGATCGACACGGCTGTCGAGGGTGCCGGCGGTGCCGTGCGTCCGGCCCCGTCGCCGGATGGCCGCTACATGGCCTTCATCCGCCGCGATCGCATCCAGTCGGGTCTGTGGATCAAGGATCTGCACTCCGGCGAGGAGCGCCGCCTGGTGGAGGCCGTCGATCAGGACATGCAGGAGACCTGGGGTGTGACGGGTCTCTATCCCAACATGGACTGGATGCCGGACAGTTCCGCCATCGTCTACTGGGCAGATGGTGGTATCCAGTCGGTCGATCTGGCCACGGGCGACGTCACCCCAATCCCCTTCGAGGTCAATGATACCCGGGATGTGATCGATCCGCCGCGGGAGCAGGTTCAGGTCGCGCCGGACGAGTTCGCCACGCGCATGCCGCGCTTCGCCACGGCGTCGCCGGACGGCTCCCAGATCGTGTTCGAGAGCCTGGGCGTTCTTTGGGTCGCCAATGCCGATGGCACGTCCCAGCGTCGCCTGACGCGGGCGGATGCCTCCGAACGCCGCGAGATCACACCGACCTGGTCGCCGGACGGCCGCACCATTGCGTTCGTGGCCTGGGATGATGAGGCGCTGGGCTCGATCCGCACCATCTCCGCAAGGGGCGGGCGTGAGCGTACGGTCACCAATGAGCCGGGCCATTACGCCAATCCGCGCTTTTCGCCGGATGGACGGACCATCGTGTTCGAAAAGAGTTCCGGTGGCTATCTGACGGCGCCGGAATGGTCCGAGACGACCGGCATTTTCCGCGTGGCCGCGTCCGGTGGTGATATGGTCCAGGTGACCGAGAGCGGCTCCCTGCCGCACTTTGCTGCCGCCAATGACCGGATTTATTTCACCCGCGGCGGCAATGGTGCCAGCCTGATTTCCGTCGATCTGAACGGTCATGAAGAGCGCACCCATGTGACGGGTGATCTGGTGACGGAATACCAGATGGCCCCCGATGGCGCGCATGTCGCCTTCCGCCAGAACTATGATGTCTTTGTCATGCCGGTCCTGCCGGGCCCGCAGTCTGTGGCTGGCGGTGCGGGCGGTTCGGCGCTGCCGACGGTGGAAGTGTCGGGCAATGGCGCGACCTATTTCCATTGGAACCAATCCGGTGACACGCTGCACTGGTCGATGGGACCGGAATTCTTCACCGCCACGGTGGCCGATTTCCGCCCCGACCCGACCGGTGAGAACGACTACACGCCGCCGGAGCATGGCGTCAGCATTTCCATGACGGCCACGGCTGACCGTCCGACCGGACTGACCGCGATCACGGGAGCCCGCATCATCACCATGGCCGATGATGAGGGTGGCGTGATCGAGAACGGCACCATCCTGATCAATGGCAACCGGATCGAGGCGGTCGGAACGGATATCGAGATTCCCGAGGGCACCCGCACGGTCGATGCGAGCGGGATGACCATCACGCCGGGCTTTATCGATGCCCACGCGCACGGTCCGCAAGGCACCGGGGATCTGGTGCCCGAGCAGAACTGGTCGGTCCTGGCCCATCTGGCCCTGGGCGTAACCACGATCCATGACCCGTCCAGCCGGGCGAGCCATATCTTTACCGCCGGGGAATACCAGCGGGCCGGGCTGCTGCTCGCACCGCGCATCTATTCCACGGGCGAGATTGTCTATGGCGCCCGCGCGGCCTCTGTCTATGCCGAGATCAACTCCTATGAGGACGCGCAGGAGCATGTCTTCCGCCTGGCCTCGCAGGGGGCGCACTCGATCAAGAACTACAACCAGCCGCGCCGGAACCAGCGCCAGCAGGTGGTGGCCGCCTCGATCGAAGCGGGTCTGGAAGTGGTCGCCGAGGGCGGCTCCAACTATCACATGGACATGGCCATGGTGGCCGATGGCAATACGTCCATCGAGCACAACCTGCCCACGGCGATGATCTATGAAGATGTGCTGCAGATGTACTCGCAGACCGAAGTCGCCTACACGCCGACGCTTACCGTCACCTATGGCGGTCTGGCTGGTGACCCGTACTGGCGTCAGGCCATGAATGTCTGGGAGCATCCGCTCCTGTCGCAGAATGTGCCGCCGCGCATCCTGCAGTCCGGCTCGGTTCGCCGCACCACGGCACCGGAAGAGGATTTCGTCGATGACGACAATGCCCGCACAGCGCACATGCTGTTCGAGCGCGGCGTCGATGTGTCCATCGGGGCTCACGGCCAGCAGGAAGGCCTCGCCGCCCACTGGGAGATGTGGTCCTTCGCGCGGGGCGGGTTCTCGCCGCTGGAAGCGCTGATGACGGCTACGGTCATGCCCGCACGCCATCTCGGCTTCGACCGGGACCTGGGCTCGCTGGAAGCCGGCAAGCTGGCGGACCTCGTGATCATGCGGGAAAACCCGCTTGATGACATCTCGAACACCGACGAGATCGAATACGTCATGCTCAACGGCCGCCTCTACGAGGCGGATGGCATGCAGGAAGTCGTGACGGGAGAGGGCGGCCGCGATCCCTATTTCTGGGAATAGGCCGTTCCAGCCTGTGCTGAAATGAAAGAAGGGCGCCCGGGGGATTGGGCGCCCTTCACTCATTCGGGGGGATCGAATGCCGGCTGAAGACGGCCGGTTTTTTATGGGGTCTCCGGAGCGCGAGGGGGATCAAAGCTCCGGTGTCTTCACAATCCCTGTGTGTCACCCCGACGCCGAAATTGCACTGAATAAAAAAAGCCCCGGATTTTTCACCCGGGGCTCTTCTTTCATTAACCTTTTGCCGATCCTCAGTTCAGCGTCGAGCGGAAGGACAGGCCGATAATGCGCGGTTCGTTGACGAAGCCGGTATTGTTGTTGAAGTCGATCCCGCCGACCAGATTCTCCTCGTCCGTGATGTTGCGCACGAACAGGGCAGCCTCGTAGTCGCGGCCGGCTTCGCTGGTGCCGGCATAGCCGATGCGCAGCCCCCCTTCGAAATTGCCGTCGGAATAGAATTCCTCGGACTCGTACAGGAAGAGGTTGGTGTGGCCCTGGTAGAACCAGTCGGTGTAGGCGAACCACTCGCCGTTTTCACCGGCCGGGATGGAATAGCGCGCCGTGAAGGACAGGATCATGTCCGGGGCTTGCGGGAAGGGATTGCCGTCCACTTCGTGGAAGCCGTCCAGGTCCGTATCCGGGTCGAGCACGGTGCACTGGGCGCACACGCCCACTTCCAGCGTGTCGTCCTGCAGTTCGGTCTCATTCCAGGAGAAACCGGCCGTCACGAAGAGATTGTCGGTGACGAAGAACTCGCTGTCGATCTCGATGCCATAGCCGACGCCGCGATCAGCATTGATCAGCTGGACGAGATTGGCACCACCGCCGACCGCCGAGAGCTGAAGATCGTCGACCTGATAGTAGAAGGCGGTCGCATTGAAGCGGGCCCGGCCATCAAACGGCTCGGACTTGTAGCCAATCTCGAAGGAGATGGAGGTCTCGCTGTCAGCGATGGAGGGCGGGTTGAAGAAGGCAACATCGCGGGCCTGGATCGACGGGCCGCGGAAGCCGCGGGCGATACGGGCGAAGACGGCCTGGCTGTCGTCCAGATCGTAATAGGCCGACAGATCCCAGCTGACCTGCTCGTCTTCCACCGATACCGGCTGAACCGGAATGGAGGTGACGATGCCCGTCATCAGCTTCTCGTCATTGGTGAAGCGCACGCCGCCGGACAATTCCAGGCGATCAGTGAGCTGGTGGCTCGCCTGGGCGAAGACCGACCAGAGCTGGTTCTTGTGGCGCACGGTCGTGGACGGCGGGAAACCGCCATTCGGGCCAACCGTGGTGATGTTGAACTGGCTGTCGAAATAATAGGCGCCGATCTGCCAAGTCGTCGGCTG
>NZLV01000201.1 GCA_002694345.1 Maricaulis sp. | reverse complement strand
GAACACCGCCGCTACTGGATGACCGGCATGGCAGGTCGCTCGGTGCGGATCGTCGACAGCCAAATCATTGCCGGTCTGCAGAACGGGATCGCCTTCTTTGCCTCCACCGCCCTGCTGGGCATCGGCGCAGCCTTCACCCTGATCACGGCGCTCGACCCGGTGATGAATGCCGTGGCCGACGTGCCTTTCCTGGATACCGGCTCCCGCACGCAATGGGAGGTGATGAGCCTGGGCCTGCTGGTGATCTATGCCTATGCCTTCTTCAAGTTCGGCTGGTCCTACCGGCTGGTGAACTACTCCGCCATGCTGCTGGGCGCGACCCGGGACACGCCGCGCGATGGCGAGATCTCCAAGGAGGCGATGGCCGGGGCCTATCGAGCCGGAGCGATGAATGTCGTCGCCGGACGCCAGTTCAACCGGGGCCTGCGCAGCCTGTTCCTGTCGATCGGCTATCTGGCCTGGATCGGCGGGCCGCTGGCGCAGATCCTCGCCACGCTGGCCATCGCCGGCATTCTGACCTTCCGCCAGTTCGCCAGCCCGGCCCTGGCCGCGCTGAAGGCGGAGGAAGTCCCCGTCGCTCCGTTCGACGAGGACAAAGCCTGACTCTTCCACTCCGGTTTGTGTTGCGCCTGACCCGCAAACGCGTCCACTCTCCCCCGCAATTGAAACTTCGGGGGACCTCCACATGAGTCTGGGAAATTCCATCCTCAATGCGGTCGAAAAGGCCGGTAACAAGCTTCCCGATCCGGTCACCATTTTCGTGATCCTGATCGGCATCGTCATGCTGGCCTCGCTGGTCATGTCCAGCCTGGGCGTGTCGGTCGAACACCCGGTCACTGGCGACACGATCGAGGTGGTCAACCTGCTGACCGGCGCCCAATTGCAGACCCTGCTGGTGAACATGCCCGCCGTGCTGACCGGCTTTGCCCCGCTGGGCATGGTGCTGGTCGTGATGATCGGGGCCGGCATTGCCGAGAAGACCGGCCTGCTGGCTGCGGGCCTGCGCGCCATGGTGTCCGGCGTGACCAACGCGCTGCTCACCCCGACCCTGGTCTTCGCCGGCGTGATGGGCAATCTGGCGGTCGACTCCGGCTATATCGTCATGGTGCCGCTGGGCGCTGTGGTGTTTGCCGCCGTCGGGCGTCACCCGATTGCCGGCCTGGCTGCCGTCTTCGCCGGCGTGTCCGCGGGCTTTTCGGCCAATCTGGTCGTGACCTCGCTGGAACCGCTCCTGTTCGGCATCACCCAGACCGCCGCGCAATCGATCGAGCCGGGCTGGACGCTGAACAATCTGGACAATTTCTACTTCACGGCGGCGCTGACCCCGGTTCTCGTCCTGGTGGGCACGCTGGTGAACAATTACATCGTCGAGCCGCGCCTGGGCACGTGGGAACGCCCGGCCGACTTCGCCGAGCCGGAGAATAGCGGCCAGTTGACGGCTGCGGAGAACAAGGGCCTGCGCTGGGCCGGCATCTCCCTGGTGGTGATGACCGCCCTCGTCCTGTTCATGACCGTCCCGGAAAGCGGCATCCTGCGCGATGCCAATGGCGGGCTGGGCCCCTTCTTCCGCTCGATTGTGGGCATTCTGATGATCGCCTTCCTGGTCTCCGGCGCGCTCTACGGCATGGCCGTGGGCTCGGTGAAGTCGGACCGTGACCTGGTCCAGCTCGGCACGAAATCCATGGCCGACATGGGCGGATACATCATCCTGGCCTTCGTGATGGCGCACTTCATCGTGCTGTTCGGCGCTTCCGAGATCGACACAGTGATCGCCATCAGCGGTGCGGAAAGCCTGCGCGCGCTGAACCTGCCGGCGCCGCTGCTGATCGTCGGCATGGTGCTGCTGGTGGCTGTGCTGAACCTGTTCATGGGCTCGGCCTCGGCGAAATGGGCGCTGATCGCGCCGATCTTCGTGCCGATGCTGATGCTGTTGGGCATTTCGCCGGAAGGCTCCACCCTCGCCTACCGGATGGGCGACCAGGCGACGAATATCATCACGCCGCTGATGCCCTATCTGCCGCTGATCCTGATCTTCGCACAGCGCTATGTGCCGGAGTTCGGACTGGGCAGCCTGATCGCGACCATGCTGCCCTACTCCATCGCGATCCTGGTCTCGTCCCTGGTGATGCTGGCCCTGTGGTTCGCCCTCGGCCTGCCGCTGGGACCGGATGGCGCCTCCTTCCACTATGAGGTGCCGACAGCCGTGGAGACGGCCAGTCCCTAAATGCAAAGCGGCGGCCCATCGGGCCGCCGCTTTCACATTGGGCTAGGCGTCACTGGCGACCGGGCGGTCCCGGCGCTGACGGCGCGGCGGACGCCCTGCGCCCTGGGCCGGCTTGCCGCGGCCCTGGCGATCACCCTGCCGTTGACCGGGCTTGCCGCCGGATTTTCCGCCCGGCTTGCCGGAGCGACCACCGCCCTCGCGCGGGGCGCGGTTTTCACCCTGGGCCTGGCCGTCCTTCGGCCCGCCGGGCTTGCCCTTGTCCTTGTTGCGCGGCTTGCTGTTGCCGCGTGCCTTGACCGAGACTTGGCCATTCGACTGGCCCCGGCGATTGCGCGGCTTCTTGGCCTTGGAGGCGGCCGGCACGGCATTCTTCGCTTCAGCAAAGAAATCCTCTTCCTCACCGACAATGCCCTTGTCGAGCTCGATCCCGGTCAGGCGTTCGATATCAAGCAGATAGTCGTACTCGGTCGGATCGCAGAAGGAGACGGCGATGCCGGCCTTGCCGGCCCGGGCGGTGCGGCCGATCCGGTGGACATAGCTTTCCGGGATGTTCGGCAGCTCGTAATTCACGACATGGGAGACATCGTCGACATCAATACCGCGCGCCGCGATGTCGGTGGCGACGAGGATTTTCATCGTGCCATCCTTGAAGCCCGCCAGCGCCTTGACGCGCTGGCCCTGGGACTTGTCGCCGTGGATAGCCGCCGATTTCAGCCCGTAGTCGACGAGGATGCGATTGACCTTGTCGGCGCCGCGCTTGGTGCGTGTGAAGACAATGGCACGCTCCATGTCCTTGGCGCTGAGCACGGAGAGGAGCAGGTCCTTCTTGGCATTCTTCGGCGTCAGGATGGCGGATTGGGTGATGCGCTCGATCGGGCGCGAAACCGGGGCGACGGAAATGCGCTGGGGATCATCCAGCAGGTCTTCGGCCAGCTTCTTGATCTGCGGCGGCATGGTCGCCGAGAGCAGCGCCGTCTGGCGCTCCTTGGGCAGCATGGACACGACTTCGCGGATCGCCGGGAAGAAGCCCAGATCAAGCATCTGGTCGGCTTCGTCCAGGACCAGGGTCTTCACCTCGTCCAGGCGCAGGGCGCGCTGCTTGACCAGGTCGAGCAGGCGGCCCGGCGTGGCGACAATCACGTCGACACCGCGCGCCACGACCTTGATCTGCGGGCCGATCTTGAGACCGCCGACGATCAGGGCCGAGGAGAGACGCATGTGGGCGGAGTAATTCTGGAGATTCTCACGGATCTGCGCGGAAAGTTCGCGCGTCGGCGAGAGGATCAGGGCACGGCAGGTTTTCGGGGCCGGGCGTTTCTGGAGATTGGCCAGATTGTGCAGGATGGGCAGGACGAAAGCGGCCGTCTTGCCGGTGCCGGTCTGGGCGATACCGAGGACATCGCGACCGCTCAGGAGAGCGGGAATGGTTTCAGCCTGGATCGGGGTCGGTTCGCTATAGCCCGCATCATCGAGGGCACGCAGAATCGGGTCGGCCAGGCCGAGTTCGGAAAACTGGGTCAAATAATCAAATCTTTCAAAGCGGCGCGCACGGTCGAGCCGTGGCAGCCATGTGTCAGTCTGAGGAAGCTTGCGTAGATCAGCTGCCGGTTCGTCGACGCCTGCCTGGCGCCCGAGGTGGCAGGATCAATACGCGCTGGGATCAGCGGAAAGTCTCGCCAACATCATGCCGGTCGCCGCAAGAAACGGCCTACACCCCGGCAGGATGTGGGCTCCGTGTGTCATGTTTCATGCTGCAGTGCAAATGATATTCCGGACAGGTTCAGGACGGCGCGTCCGGTGGCGATGCCGCCGATCTGCGGTGCCACACCCATGCGCCGCCACCGGCCAGGACCAGAAGAGCCGCGACAAGCAGGCCCCAGACCAGTCGACCCGGACCGGCGGGCCTTCGCTGCTCAACGGCCCGCAAGAGCTCCGTGGAGACCGCCTCTGCTTCATTGGCCGCCCGCAATTCAGTGCCCAGCGCATGACCGATCTCCGCCAGCTGCAGGAGGCTGCCATCTTCGCCCTCCAGGCCCAGCGTGATCAACTGGCCGCGCATCGCACCGATCGGCTCAATCAGGACAATCTCCAGCGCTTTGTAGCCATGCCATTGATGATCCGGCCAGTTATTGCCGTCGGTCAGACCGATCCTGACCGGCTCGCCGGTGACATTGATATAGCGCATCCCGTTCCAGGCGCCCGGAGTGTTGGGATTGGCATAGAGGGTTTCGCCATCCAGGCTCTCCACACGGATCAGGGGCCCGGTATAGGGGCTGCGCCAGGCATGCAGGTGGATGCCGAGAACGCCGGCTCGAGGCGGATCCACCAGGAACCAGTCCCAATCGCCCTGCGACAGGCGGACGATGCGATTGAAGGGCAAATCCACCTCCACCGCCGTATCCCGGGTGTCATTGGGTTCGAAACCATCATTGGGCGGGCGGGCGCTGATACGGCCCTGGATCCGGCCGGCGGCCGGGCCGCCCGGGCCGGTGGCCACCAGGTCCAGATCATGGCGACCGGGCCCGAGAACAAGCACGGAGCCCAGCGTGGTGTCCGCCTCGCCCGATGCGGGTTGCCCCAACTGAACGGCGGTGATGGCGTCATCACCGGCGAACACGTCGAACCAGAGCACGCTCGCCTCTTCCAGTTCGAGACGGACGCGCGTCGGAGCTTCGGCGTCAAAGCCGATCTCGACGATCTCATTGAGCTCCAGACGGGTCTGGGCGGCAAGCGGCGCGGCTCCGGTCAGGGCGAGAAGCCCGGTGGCAAGAGCAAGGATCAAGCGTTTCATCAGCCCTGCTCCGGATCAGCAGCCGAGACCGCTTCGCCGACGCGGCGCCGGGCCGTGGGCAAATCGGTCAGGCCCGAACGGGCGGCACCCGCGAGGTTGCGCACCCGGTCCAGTGAGGCCTGGCCCTGGGTCGCCGACCCGACTTCAGTCCGGGTCTGGCTGGCACGGCTGTTGATGCCCCATCGCCAGCCGGATGATTGGGAGCGCCCGTAATAGACGCCGAAATCCTTGACCTCATAGACGTTGAGGCAGCGCCCGTCCGGCAGAGCCCGTTCCGAGAAATTGTGTTCGACCAAAGTGATACGGTCGAGATGCAGACCGCCATCCTCCACCTCGACGGCATAGCCGGACCAGCTGTCGGCCCGGCAATTCACGGCCGGGCGCGGTTCCTCCGCCACTTCGGTTTCCGGGAGGGGCGCCGATTCAGGTGCCTCATGACGCGCGAGGAGGGTTTCCAGCTCGCGGATGGCGCTGGTGACATTGCCGTCACAGCTCTCTTCCCCGTCAGTGAAACTGGCATAGCGCCAAGCCTGGGAGCGAGGATCGGCATTGTGGGTGAACAAGTCCCGCGCCACGTCATGGGCCGCAGCCAAGGGCGTATAGTCATAGGGCGTCACCGAGACCAGGAATTGGCGGACCGAGTCGGCATCGCGCGTGAAATTGCGCGTGGTGAAACCGTTGCAGCCGTTGAAGGCGACGGCGGCAAATTCGATCACTTCATCCTCCGGGAAGTTCGCAAAACTCCGGGTGATACCTTCGCGGGCATATTCCATGCGCCCCTCCTCGCCCATGGACCCGGATCCATCCAGGATGATGAGGAAGGACAGGGCCGGTGCCTCGCCAAGCCGGTGCCACATGTCCGGCCCGCCGGTCGCAGTGGTGCGTCCGCCACGCTGCGCTTCCAGACCGTCCCAATAGGCTCCGCCGGACCAGGTGTCGGGCGTGCGGATCAAGGCCTGACTGGCGGGATCGGCATCCATCAGACGCCCCTCGATCGACACGCTGACCTGAAGATCACCATTGGAGTCCCGCAAGCTGGCGGCTTCGGCCATGTCGACCCCCCCCTGCCAGTCGCGCCCATCGCCACGCATGTCCGCGCTTGCCCCGCCAACAGTGACCGTGGGCGCGCTGTCCAACGCATCGGAGAAGCGAAGGCGCAAGCGCCCCTCTCCGGTTTCCGACACGGCCCGTGCGACATCCACATCGAGGGTACGGATGGGCTCTCCCAGCGCAGCGGTGGTGAGCTGACGTTCCCGCTCCAGATCCAACCCTCCGGCCCATTGCGCCGAATAAACGGTTCCGCCTCCGGCCCGCACGGAAATCCGCTCGAGCACGACGGGCAGGCGGTCAAACAGGAGCTGGTGGTCCCGGTCCGGTTCCGGACCGGCTGCCTGGGGATTGCCATCCGTCCAGGCACCCCGGCGCGAGCGCACGCTGATTTCCAGCGGCATCGCCCCTCGAAGCGCGTCATAAGCCTCAGCGTCCGGGACGTCATAGCGGCCCCGCCAACGCCGATTGTCCAGCCAGCGACCCTCCAGCGGTTCGCCGCCCAGAGTGAATATCTGCCCCTCGGCATCGCGCTCGATATCCGTGTCAAAGCTGATCTCAAGAGTGAGAGACCGGCCCGGACCGACCGGGCGAAAGGCCGGTTCGACCGGGTCCGGATCGTCCGCTTGCGGGGTCGAGAACAGACGGGTCGCCGAAACGTCCTCCAGCGGCGGATTGACCGGACGCCCATAGGCATAGACCGGAAGGTTCTCGCCGCGGGCCTCGACGGTCAGCCTGGAGACGCGCGGCGGTTCGACCAGGCGGCGGACAACGAAGCTGCCGACGCTGTTCAACCCCGGATCCGTCTCCGGCGTTCCCGGGCGTGCCACGAAGATCCGGGCTTCGCTGACCCGGTCTGCTTCACCCCCGGGACGGTCGCGAAACGGAATATCGGCGAACACATCCTCGACCCGGAACTGGATCCGCGTATTGGTCCAGGTGAGAATATCGGTGATTTCCACCGTATCGCTGCCATCAGGGCGTTGGCCGATGCGAAGGGAGCCACGTTCCTCACCGAAATTGCGGCCATAGATGGCCAGCGTGTCGCGCGTATCCTCGATCTCCAGAACGACCCGGTCCAGGGCCAGGTCCTCATCATCCAGCGTATCGATAACCGGGGTCGCGTCGCACCAATTGGCCACGGTCTGCATGGACAGGCCTTCCGGCGTCAGGGCGTAGGCCCGGGCCGTATCGGCGGCGAAATCCCAGCTGACATAGCCCGGGTGGAGGGTCTCCAGCTCATCGCCCCCAAAGTCCGGCGGTGTCCAGCCCGCCCGGCTCAGCCGGCACAGGGGTTCGGTCTGCTGGCGACTGCCATTGAGATCGACGAAAGCGTGTTCGTCGATCCCGGTCCGGTCATCGGTCTGCGCATAAATGCGCTGGGCCAGGATCCGGCAGGTCGCCCGGTCGGACGGGTCGGCCGACCGCCGCAAGCTTTCCAGCAATTCCTCCGACCGGCCGCAGAAATAATCGGAATGGGCGCGATTGAAGAAGCCGAAGACGGATTCGGCGTCGCGGCCACGCCGGTCCCGGTCCGGGAGGGCGGACAGGGCTGCCGGCTCCAGATAGCTGGCCACCGGATAGGCATCCCCTGTGGGGATGTTCATCAGCTCTCCCATACCGCCCTGGGCCAAATCCAGACCGGCCGGATCGACAAAGGCGGCCAGACGCGCGCGCACATAGATGCGGGAGACAGACAGTGTGTCATTGCGTGAGTAGACGAAGCCGCGGATTTGAGACGGCAGGTCCTCGGCACTCGCCAGACCGGAGGTCTCGCTGACCAGCGTGCCGATCCGGATGACAGCCTGGGCCAGGGTTGCCACACCGCCCGCTGCGGCGAATTCGGGACCCATGCCCATGACGATCGCTTCATTGGTCGCCCAGGCATCGAAACAATGCGGTCCCAGGCTTCCCGCCTCCGGGCTCAAAGCGACGGCTTCCAGACCGTATCCTGATCCATTGCTGCCGAAACCCCGGATCACTTCGGTGAAACCGGCCCCGGCACACCGCAATAT
>NZLV01000200.1 GCA_002694345.1 Maricaulis sp. | reverse complement strand
TGACGGGCGGCACGGCGGTCATTCTCGGCTCCGTGGGCGATAATTTCGCGGCCGGCATGACCGGTGGCGATGCGTTCGTCTATGACCCGGACAAGCGCCTGGAAGCCCGTCTGAACCCGGAAACCGTGCTGACCTTCGATCTTTCTGGCGAAGCGGAGGCGCGCTGCCGGGCCCTGATCGAAACCCACGCCGAGGCCACGGGCTCGGTCGTGGCTGCGCGATTGCTGGCCAAATGGGACGCTGTCCGGGCCGATTTTGTGCACCTGCGGGGCGCAGAAGTGGTCAAACGGGAGCGTGCCCGGCTTGAACCGGCCAATGAAAGTCGTACGGCCTGAAGAAAATTCTATTGCAGTGCACCAAGGGCATTGGTTCTCAAGCGCTTCCGGCGTAAGAGAGCGCACGAATTGCTGCAAGGAGCGTCCCATGCGGATCGACAAAATTTCTCTCGGTGAAAACGCACCCGAGGACATCAACGTCATCATTGAAGTCCCGGTCGGCGGTCAGCCGGTGAAGTATGAAATGGACAAGGAAGCCGGGACGCTTTTCGTCGACCGTTTTCTGCACACGCCGATGTCCTATCCGTGCAATTACGGCTTCATGCCGCATACCCTGTCCGAAGACGGCGATCCGATCGACGTCATGATCATCGGGCACACCACGCTCGTGCCGGGCTGCGTCGTGCGCGCCCGTCCGATCGGCGTGCTGATGATGGAAGACGAGAGCGGCATGGATGAGAAAATCCTGTGCGTGCCGCACCGCAAACTGTCGCCGCTCTACGATGACGTGAAGGAATATGGCGACGTGCCGCAGGCGCAACTGATGCGCATCAAGCACTTCTTCGAGCACTACAAGGATCTGGAGCCCAACAAGTGGGTGAAGGTCATTGGTTGGGGCGATGCCGCCAAGGCGCGCCAGCTGATCGTGGAATCGGTCGAGCGCGCCAAGGCGCCGGCCTGATCCGACAAGACCTGATCAGGCCCCGCTTCGGCGGGGCCTTTTCTTATGGGCTGACAGTGTAGTTCATCGCCAGCCGGCCACCATCGGCATAGATGGTGGTGCCGGTGATGTAGCTGGCATCCCGCGAGGCCAGGAATGAGGCCACCGAGGCGACCTCGTCAGGATCGCCGATCCGCTGTAGCGGCGTGCGGGACATGATTTTCGCCATCGCCTCGGGATTATCGTTCACCGACTTCAGGACATCCGTATTGATGCTGCCCGGCCCGATTGCGTTGACGCGGATGCCGTACTTGGCCAGCGCCAGCGACATGGACTTGGTCATCTGGTTGATCGCGCCCTTGGAGACGCAATAGGCCAGCTGGTCCGGGATCGCCATCACGCCATTGACCGACGACATGTTGATGATGGCATAGCGGCGACGCACGTCTTCCATCCGCTCGCCGGCCTCCTCGATCTGCTCCACCATCTGGCGGGCCGCCTCGCGGGCCACCAGGAAGGAACCGCGCAGATTGACGCCGATCACCTTGTCGAAATCAGCCTCGGACAGGTCCAGGATATCGCCCTTGGCGACAATGCCGGCATTGTTCACCAGCACGTCGAGACGATCGAAGGCGGACCGGGTCTCTGACAGGAGATTGTTCACGGACAGGCGGTCCGACACGTCACAGGCGACGAAGAGGGCCTTGTCGCGCTCTGCGCCCAGCTCGTCGGCCAGAGCCGTTCCGGCTTCGCGGTCGACATCGGCAATGACCACCAGGAAACCGTCTTCCGACAGCCGGCGGGCACAGGCCTTGCCAATTCCATTGGCTCCGCCCGTCACAATGGCGACCCGGTCACCCATGATGCGATCCTCTTCCTGGTTCGGCTGTTTGCAGCCCGGTCAGAGACCTTGCATGGCAGGGCTCGCCTGGCAATGCCAGGCCGCTGAGGCGGTGCTGCCGCGCCGACCCCGGTCAGGGGTTGTGGGTGCGCTCATAGTCCTGCGTGATCTCCGGATCATCCGGCGCCAATTGCCAGGCGCGACGGTAGAGCGGCAGGGCTTCATCCATCCGGCCCAGGGCTTCCAGCGCCGAGGCGTGCGAGTGGATGATCGCACCGCTTTCCGGTTCCAGGGCCACGGCCTGTTCGCACAGGGGCAGGGCCGTCTGGGCGCGGCCGTCCTGGATCAGCGTCCAGCACAGCATGTTGAGCGTGGTGCCATTGTCCGGCTCCAATTCCACCGCCCGGCGGGCATCCTCGACCGCGGCGCCGGTCATGCCGGCATCCAGCAAGGCACTGGACCGGTTGATCCAGGCGCCCATCCAGTCCGGTTCCAGACGCACCACGGTGTCATAGGCCACGACCGCATCGGCGGCCCGGCCCATATCCTGATAGATGATGCCCAGATTGAGCTGGGTCATCACATCATCGGGCATTTCCCGGGACGCGCGCTGCAGATCGGCCAGGGCACCGTCCAGCTGACCCAGCTGAAGGCGGGCAATACCGCGATTGCGCCACAGGCTGGGTTCGGCCACTTCGGCGAGCTGGGTGTCGATGATGGCAAAAGCGAAATTGTAGGCGGAGAGGGCGTCGGCAAACCGGGACTCGTTGAGCAGGGCGGCGCCGAGGGCGGCGTAGACGCCGACTTCCTCATGCGGTTCCAGATCCTCCGTTTGCAGACAGGTCTCGAACTGGTCCGCGGCGGTTGAGGTTTCACCAGCGGCCAGGGCCAGTCGTCCGGCATCGCAGGCATTGGGGCCGTCCGGCTTCTGGGCCAGGGCATCCGGTGCCGTCAGCAGGGTCGTCGCGATCAGGGCTGCCAGCCAGCGCATGAGATCTTCTCCGATTGGTCGGTGTCCAGTGTAACCTGCAAAAAGGGCGGCCCGAAAGGCCGCCCCGACATGCTTGGCAGATCGCGTCGCCTATTCGGCGAATTCGGCCTGGGCCGACAATCGCATCGACTCGATCTGCTCCTTAATTCGGAGCTTTTCCTTCTTAAGTCGGGCCACTTCCAGAGAGTCCGCGGACGCATGCTTCTTGAGATCATCGATCTCTGAATCCAGGCGCGTATGACGAGCGTCGAGCTCACGGATGCGGGCTTCGATGGACATGGAACGTCTCCTCTACTGGTATGGGAGTCTCGATTGAAACAAATTCCCGCACTATGTCTACTCACGAAACGTTTCGGGGTTAGAGGATGGTGAAGACCGACCGGTTGATCGTGGGTGTGTCCGGTGCATCCGGACTGATCTACGCGGTGCGCGCGCTGGAGGCGCTGCGCGACCTGGGTGTGGAGAGTCACATGGTGGCCTCCAAGGCGGCCGAGATGACGCTCGGCTATGAGACCGATCTGTCGATCAAGGATTTCCGGGCCAAGGCGGACCAGGTCTACAAAATGCCGGATGTCGGCGCGGCCATTGCGTCCGGCTCCTTCCATACGCGCGGCATGCTGATCGCACCCTGTTCGGTGAAGACCATGTCGGAGATTGCCACCGGCGTGACGTCGAGCCTTTTGACGCGCGCCGCCGATGTCGTTCTGAAGGAGCGCCGGCGCCTGGTTCTCATGGTCCGCGAGACCCCCTTCCATCTGGGTCATTTGCGCACGATGGAAGCCCTTACCGAAATGGGCGCCGTGATCTGTCCGCCCCTGCCGGCCTTCTACGCCAAGCCCAAATCCATCGATGACCTGGTGAACCAGTCGGTCGGCCGGGCGCTGGACCTGTTCGACCTGGATTGGGAAAGCACACGGCGCTGGGGCGAGGACCTGGAAGGCGGTCGCCGCTAGGCTGGTCCGGGTCTTCGCACATGCAGCGCTCGCAGGGCATTTATTCGCGAAACGAATGCCGCTATTGTGCGCGCCCCGTCCACAGGGCAACCGCGGCTTTCACAGGTCCGCCGGTCCCGTGCGCGGCAGACCGGCACATTGTCCGAAACAGAAAAGAGACGGCTCAGGAATGGACGGAGTTTCGCCCGAGCAAGAGGCGCTTGTTGAACGCCTCGAAGAATTGCGCGCTGAACATGAGGCGCTCAACCGGGAGGTCGATGCGATCGCCGAGAACGGCGTCGTCGATCAGCTCAAATATGCGCGTCTCAAGAAGGAAAAACTGCGTCTGAAAGACCTGATCGCCAAGGTCGAGGACCAGATCACGCCGGATATCATCGCCTAGGATGTGTCCGGGCTCAGGCCCGGCGGCGTTCCGCTTCGGCTTTCTGGGCCTGTTTGCGGGCATACATCGCCGCATCGGCCTCGGCCATCGCCTCTTCGGCCTTGCCACCGGCATCCAGCGGCTTGCAGCCCCAGGCCGCGCCCACATGCAAGGCTTCGCCCTGATAACGGAACGGGGTCGTCTCGATGATCTCGGCGAGCTCGGCCGCCTTGGCTTCGGCCCCCTCCTGCCCGGTCAGGGTCAGGACCACACCAAACTCGTCGCCGCCGAGACGGCCGACCGCGTCGGTCTCGCGCACATGGGCGGTCAGCAATTGCGCCACATGGTGCAGGGCCTGGTCGCCGGCCGCATGGCCGTGCGCGTCATTGATCGCCTTGAACCCGTTGAGGTCCATGTAGACCAGGGCCGACGGCGCATTGTGGCGCTCGGCCAGGGCCAGGGCCTTGGAGACTTCCCGCAGGAAGGCGCGGCGGTTCAGCACCGGCAGCAGAACGTCATGATCGGCCAGGGATTCCAGCTCGCGCACGCGTCCGCGCAGGCGCTCCGTTTCCTTGCGCATCTGATCGACCTCACCCATCAGGGAGAGGAGGGCGCGCTGCACATTGGGGGTCAGCTCCGCTTCCGGCACGCCCATGATCGAGGCGGCGTCCTGCGGGGCCGAAGCCGAGCCGGCATGGCCCGAACGCGCAGAGGATTTCCCGGATTCCGATTTTCCGGTCCGCGAAACATTGCTGCCTGAGTTCAAGGGCCCGATGCGCATGGCTCGATCCTGTTCGAATCTGTTCACCCTCAGGCTGGCGAAGTGTGGTTAAGAAACCCTCAAACCGGAAAAGAAAAGCCTTGTCTGACGAGGATATCTTGACCTCCACCGCTTGGGAGATAAGGTCCCGCGCTTCCTTTTCTGACCAGGAAGCGTCATGAGCGATCTTTCGCCCACATCCTCCCAGCAGACGGCCGACGTGGCCATTGTCATGGGATCGCGTTCGGATTGGCCGACCATGAAGAAGGCAGCCGCCATGCTCGACGAGCTGGGCATTGCCTATCAGGCCCAGGTCGTTTCGGCCCACCGCACGCCGGACCGCCTGGTCGAATTTTCAAAGTCCGCACGGGCCCAGGGCATCAAGGTGATCATCGCCGGAGCCGGTGGTGCCGCCCACCTGCCGGGCATGGTCGCGTCGATGACCTCGCTTCCGGTACTGGGTGTTCCGGTGAAGTCCAAGGCGCTGAACGGCCAGGACAGCCTCCTGTCCATCGTCCAGATGCCCGGTGGTGTCCCGGTCGGCACGCTCGCCATCGGGGATGCCGGGGCCAAGAATGCCGGCCTGCTGGCCGCCTCCATCCTGTCCCTGATGGATCCGGCGCTGGCGGAACGCCTCGAGGCCTGGCGCCAGGCCCAGACCGACAGTGTCCCGGTGACGGTCGAGGACTAGACATCATGACCCACGGCCCGCTCGCCCCCGGTTCCACCATCGGCATTCTCGGCGGCGGCCAGCTGGGCCGCATGCTGGCCACGGCGGGAGCCGCCCTGGGCTTCGATGTCCATGTCTACGAGCCGGAGCCGGACTGTCCGGCCAGCCGCGTGGCGGCCCGCTCCTATTGTGCGCCCTGGGATGATATCGGCGCCGTGGAGGCCTTTGCCCGCCGCTGTGACGCGATCACCTATGAGTTCGAGAATGTCCCGGTGGAGACCGTGGAAGCGGCGGCGCGGGTGTCCGTGCTGCGCCCAGGCGGCAAGTCCCTCCAGCTCACCCAGGACCGCCTGATCGAAAAGACCTTCATCAACGGGGTCGGGGTGGCCACGGTGCCCTTCGCCCAGGTGGATGATATCGACTCACTGGAAGCCGCCCTTGAATCGATCGGCCTGCCCGCCGTGCTGAAAACCCGCCGCTTCGGCTATGACGGCAAGGGCCAGGCCTGGATCCGCGACGGGGGTGACGCCGCCGCGGCCTGGGCGGCCATCGGGGAGCTGCCGGCCATTCTGGAAGGCGCTGCACCTTTCACGCGGGAGCTGTCCGTGGTGGCGGCCCGTTCGGTGGACGGACAGGTCCGCGCCTTCCCGCTGGCCGAGAATGTCCATGGTGACGGCATCCTGAAACAGTCGACGGCGCCGGCTGCGGGTGTCGACGCGGCCACCCAGGGCCGCGCGCTCGAGATCGCCACGGCGATCGGCAACGGGCTGGGCCATGTCGGCGTGTTTGCTGTCGAGCTGTTTGATCTGGGTGAGGCCGGTCTGGTCGTCAATGAGATCGCGCCGCGCGTCCACAATACCGGCCACTGGACCATGGATGCCTGTGGCTGCGGCCAGTTTGAACAACACATGCGCGCCGTCGCCGGCTGGCCGCTGGGGGATCCGTCCCCGCATTCCGCCTGCGTGATGACCAATCTGATCGGCGAGGACGCCCTGGCCTGGGAAGACCTGGCCGCCGACCCGACGGCCCGCCTCCATCTCTATGGCAAGCGCGAAGTCCGTTCGGGCCGCAAAATGGGTCATGTGAACCGGTTGTCGTCGCTTTAGGGCTTTGCAAGCCGGACCGGCTGCGTCCAAACTCGGCTCATGCCCTCAGACCTGTCACCCCTGCCGCCGGATACGCATTTTGATGATCTGGGTCCGTTCGATCTGATCGGTGATGTTCACGGCTGTGCCGGCGAGCTGGAAATCCTGCTCGAAACACTGGGCTACCAGCTTGAGACTGACGGACCGGAAGGTCACCGCCAGTACGACATCACCCATCCGCAGGGACGAAAGCCGGTGCTGCTGGGAGATCTGGTGGACCGGGGGCCGCGCTCCCCGGACGTGCTGCGCTTGGCGATGCATCTGGTCGACACCGGTCGGGGCCATGCGGTGGTCGGCAATCATGATGACAAATTCCGCCGCTGGCTGATGGGGCATTCCGTCGTCCTGTCGCACGGGATCGAACGCACAATCGAGCAATTCTCCCGCCAGACACGCGAATTCCGCGATGAGGTGCACGACTTCCTGCACCTCCTGCCGGACCATCTCGTGCTCGACCGGGGCCGCCTGGTTGTGGCCCACGCTGGCCTGCACGCCCACATGCATGGCGAGACCGGCAAGAAGGTCCGCAGCTTTGCCATGTTCGGGGAAACCACGGGTGAGCGGGACCAGCACGGTCTGCCGATCCGGCTCGACTGGGCCCGCAATTATTCCGGCCCCGCGACCGTGGTGCATGGCCATGTCGCCGAACCGGATGTCCGCGAGCGCAATAATGTCCTGTGCATCGATACGGGGTGTTGCTTCGGCGGCCATCTGACGGCTTTGACCTGGCCCGAGCGTCAGCTCGTCCAGGTGCCGGCCCACAAGGAATGGTTCAACTCGCCGCGCTGGCCGACCAATGGTCCGGACGGCTAGAGACCCGGTCTAGGTTCTGGGGCCGGGCCCATAGCGCAGCTTGCCCAGGAAGCCGGCCATGTCCGGCAGATCGGCCGTCATCTTCTGCAGCTGCGCCTTGGTCTTCTCGAAATCCATCACATTCTGGATGCGGCGGTCGAGAAAGGCCTGGGATTCCGGCTTCTCGGCGTCGGCCTCGCCCAGCCAGCTGGCCAGGGTGGAACCGTACACGCCGGAGAGAATCGTTCGCTTGGAGTAGAAGTTCACATCGGTTGATGTGTCGCCAATGGCCCGCCAGATCGTGTCAGCGGTGGCCCACAGCAGTTGCGGCGCTTCCACAGCGGCATCAGGCAGAAGCAGGCGGGCGCGGGCGCGCCGGGCGGCCTCCTCATGGGTGCCGATGGCTTCCAGCCGGGCCATGACTCCAAAGCGCACACGCTCGCGGATCTTCATGCTGGCCAGGTCGGCGGACTTCACCGCATCCAGCACGGCCTCATCCAGCTGTCGTGACCAATGTGCCAGCAAATCCAGTTCCTTACGCGGACAGGCGAGCTCGGCATCGCCAGCAGAAACGCCGGCTTCCTTGCGGGCTGCCTCGAAGCTGGTCGCGCTCCAGCCGTCAAATGCCGCATGTGCCAGCATGGGCTGGAGAAGGGCTTCGCGTGTGGTATACTTGTGGGAGCGGGATTTCGTTGCTGTGTCGGTCATGAGGCATTTCTAGACCACACCGGCGGCATCGTCACCACACCTCTATGTGTTGGCAGTGTGGACACGACGTCGCAGCTCTGGTAGTAGCCCCGCCTCTGGCGAACTAGCGACGTGAGGATTGTTCTCGCGTCCAGATAATGGAGAGAGAGCCATCGTACAGATCGTTGTGCGCGATAATAATGTGGAGCAAGCGCTCCGCGCGCTGAAAAAGAAGATGCAGCGGGAAGGCACTTTCCGCGAGATGAAGCGCCGCAATCATTATGAAAAGCCGTCGGAGAAGAAGGCTCGCCAAAAGGCTGAAGCCATTCGCCGTGCGCGCAAGCTGGCCCGCAAGCGGGCGCAGCGCGAAGGCCTTATCGCCAAGCGTGGCGGTCGTCGCTAAGGGTCGCCAGACTCACGATGAATTTCGCAAAAGCGCCGTGCCCGAAAGGGCGCGGCGTTTTCGTTTGTCTGCAATTCTGCCCGGGATTTGGGGCTCTCGTCCGATGCGCGAAGGCGGGGATAACCGCCGCCTTATCCCCACCCCCGCAAACCCGGCCTAGACTGGTCCCACTGTCCCGGCCCCGGCGAGCTCACCGGACCGGGACAGGGTGGCGCTGAGGCGGGTCCGGCCGGACCGTCGCTTAATCCGCTTCACCGGGTTGCAGACGGTCCTGCGGGACATCTCGACTTCCACATTCCCAGACTTCCCCGCCGGATCGTCTGCAATGCCCTGCCGGGCGCCAAGTCCTCGCCCTTGATGGGCGAGGGGGACCGCGCGCATGCGCGGTGGAGTGGGTGACCTCGCAAAGAACTCGACGCGACGCGTTTCACACCACCCCATTGACTCACACATAAACATATCTTTATACGTGAAGTGCGCCGATTTGATGTTCAGCTTGCGGGCGCGGAATAAGTACGGCTAAAGCGGAGCATCGGTAGGCATGCAAAGGGCTATTCACGCCCGCCTTCCCTCTCCCGCAATCGGCGTCCGTGCTGTCCGCGCAAGTGGATTTTAGTCATGGCGAACCTTGCGGCCCTCGAACTCGACCGTCCCGAAACCGTGATCAGCCCGGCCCGCCTGCGCGTGGTCCTGCTGGGCTGCGGCACGGTGAATACCGGTGTTCTGGACGCGCTGGAGCTGATGCCGGACCGGATCGAGATTGCCGCCGTGGTGACGCGCCGCCGCCGCCCGGGCCAGACCGGCCGCACCGCCTGGCTGACCGATATCCGCGATGCCTTCGACACCGGCCCCGATCTCGTCATTGACGGCCTGCCCGATTGCCCGGCCGCCGAGAAAGCCCTAGACTTGGCCGTCGAGCGCGGCATCCATGTCATCTCCGCCAACAAGGCCGTCATCGCGCGCCGCCCGGACCTGGAAGCCCGCGCCAAGGCCAAGGGCACCCGCTTTGCCTATTCCGCCGCCGTCGGTGGCGGCGTGCCGGTGCTGGAAACCCTCCAGCGCCTGACCGCCTCGGGCGAGACCATCCAGAGTGTGCGCGGCGTGCTCAACGGCACCTCCAACTTCGTCCTGGGCCTGCTGGAACAGGGTATCGGCTTCGACCAGGCCATCGCCGCGGCGCAGGCCGCCGGTTTTGCCGAGGCCGACCCCAGCGCCGATATCGACGGCCTGGACGCCGCCGCCAAGCTCGCCCTCATCGCCCGCAAGGCCTATGGCACCGCGCCGGACACCCAATCCATCCCCGCCGACAGCCTGCTGGCCATCGAGCCTGGCCAGGTCTGCGGTGCCCGTGAGAACGGTCTGCGCTATCGCCAGGTCGCCGAGCTGTCCCGCAGCGAGAACGGCGATCTCGACGCCCGCGTCCGCCTCATCGCCCTGCCGGAAGACCATCCGCTGGCCCGCGTCGAGAATGAGGAGAACTCGGTCGAGATCGTCTGCGAAAGCGGGCTGAAGATCGTGCTCCACGGCAAGGGTGCCGGTCAGGCCCCGACCGCGGGATCCGTGCTCGCGGACATCCGCGATCTGCTCTCCGGCGGAGAGGAGTAATGGCCGTGACCCTGGACTGTCTCCCCGCCGTGCGCTGTCGCGACATCACCACCATCGCCCTCACCGGGACCGGCTCTCCGGTCACCGTCACCGGACGTGTTGCCGGCCCCGATCACGGGCCGGCCATTCTCGTCCTGGGCGGGATTTCCTCCGGCCGCGTCGTCGCCGACAGCGAGACCGAGACCGGCTGGTGGTCCCACCAGGTCGGCCCGGGCCGCGCCATCGACACCGGCACGACCCGCGTTCTCTCCTTCGACTTCATCGGCGATGAGCTGACGCCCTTCCCGACCACCCAGGACCAGGCGCGCGCCATTCTCGCCCTCGCCGACGCCGCCGGCATTGAGCGTTTCGACATTGCCGGCTCGTCCTATGGCGGCATGATCGCCCTGTCCCTCGCCGCCCTGGCCCCGGCGCGGGTCGGCAAGCTCCTCGTCATCTCCGGTGCCCATCGCGCCAGCGCCATGGCCCAGGCCTGGCGCTCCATCCAGCGTGAAACCGTCGAACTGGCCCTGCGCCTGGGCGATGGCGAGGCCGGGCTCGACCTGGCCCGCCGCCTGGCCATGACCACCTATCGCACGCCGGACGAGCTGGAAGACCGCTTCTACAATCCCCGCCCGGGCAGCCGCGACGAAAACGGCATCGCCGCCTATCTGGAAGCGCGCGGCCGCGCCTATGTGCAGACCATGACGCCGCAACGCTTCCTGGCCCTGTCCCGCTCCATGGATGCCCACCAGGTCGACCTCGCCACCCTCACCGCCCCGGTCACCTATCTGGCCGTCGCCGAGGACCGCCTGGTCCCGCTGGACCAGATGGAAGAGGCGGCCGCCGCCACGCCGCGCGCCACGCTGAAAACCATCCATTCGCGCACCGGGCATGATGCCTTCCTCACGGAAAGCGCTATCGTGTCGGAAACGCTCACAGACTTTCTCAAGGACTGACATGTCGGACGATCAACGGACCAAGGCGATCCGGGCGGGCCTGAACACCGACCGGAGCTGGAATGCCGTCATTCCCCCGCTCTCCCTGTCGACCGCCTACCGGCGCGAGGACCCGGCCATCCAGCCGGCCTATGACTATGCCCGCACCGCCAATCCCGGCCGCACCCTGCTGGCCAATGCGATCGCGGAACTGGAAAACGCCGCCGGGGCCGTAGTGACCGGATCGGGCATGTCCGCCATCGATCTTCTCCTGCACGATCTGCCCTTCGGCGCCCGCGTGATCTGTTCCCATGACGCCTATGGGGGCACGCGCCGCCTGCTCGATGCCCGCGCCCGCGGCGGCCGCCTCGTGCCCGTTTATGTCAACACGACCGATCTGGATGCCGTGGCCGACGCCCTCAATGAGGACGCCGCCCTCATCCTGGCAGAGACCCCGTCCAATCCGCGCCTGCGCATCACCGACCTCAAGGCCCTGGCCCGCCTCGCCCGCGATGCCGGCTGCGAACTGGCCGTCGACAACACCGTGATGTCGCCCGTCCTCCAGCGCCCGCTGGACTGGGGGGCGGACTATTCCGTCCAGTCCATCACCAAGCTGATCAATGGCCATTCCGACATGGTGGGGGGCGTGGTCTGCTGCGCCGATCCGGAACGGGTGGAAACCCTCAAATGGTGGGCCAATTGCGTCGGCGTCGGCGCCGCCGCCTTCGACAGCTATCTCGCCTTGCGCGGCCTGCGCACCCTGCCCCTGCGCGCCAAGGCCCAGTGCGAAAGCGCCCTGGAAATCGCCCAATGGCTGGAAGAGGATCCGCGCATCGCCTCGGTCGACTATCCCGGTCTTGAAAGCCATGCCGGCCATGGCATCGCCGTGCGCCAGCAGGACGGGTTCGGCCAGCTCATCTCCATCCAGCTCGCTCCGACCGCCCCCAGCGCAAGGGACGTCGTCTCTACCCTCGACATCTTCACCCTCGCCCAATCCCTGGGCGGCGTCGAAAGCCTCTGCTGCATCCCCGCCCTCATGACCCACGCTTCCATGTCACCCGAAGCGCGCGAGGAGGCCGGCGTACCGGACACGCTGATCCGCTTGTCTGTGGGGCTGGAGAGTGCGGGGGATCTGATCGCGGACCTGGATCGGGCGCTGGGTGGAGCGGGCTAGCGAAGACAAGCTCCTTTCCGCCGGACGAAGTTTCCCCCGGACGAAGGTCCGGGCCTACCAGTCCAATTCTCAAGCGATGAGTTTCAAGCCGGTCCCGGACAGCGCTGACGCGCTTCCGGGAAAAGGATGCATCCCAGTTTTATTGCTTGAGCGCCCTAGCTTGCCGCGACGAACTCATCCTACCCTGATCACCTCGCCGGCTTGGGCGGGAGCGTTTGGAACGACATTTTCGGCATGACAGATCACAGCCTGGAACACCGCTTCACCGAGATTTTTCAACCGATTTTCATGTGGGGCGTGGGTGCGTTCGAGCTGATCCTGATCCTCTACACACTCTACATGGAGTTTGTGACGGGCACCGGCCCCTCCCTTTTGGGAATGATCTTGCCGGTGAGCATTGTCATTGCCGTCGTGTGGGCCGTCCTCGCCTCACTCATCTCCCTCATCATCATCGCTCTGAAACAGCGCGCCAGTCAGACAAAGCCCTGATCTTCACGTCGTGAATGCAGGGATGCGAGAACAAACTCACTTCCTTACCCCTTGTCATCCCGGCCGAATGGCCTGCGAAAGCAGGCCGCAGAGCCGGGACCCATAATCACAGGCCAAGCCCGAAAGCAGGCTCCACTGTCGACACAGGCTGGAGATACACCGGGCGTATGGGTCCCGGACTTACGCCCGGCCTGCGCCGGGCGTCCATCCGGGATGACAATGATTGAAATGCAATTTATAAGTGTATTTCATGGAGCGCACTTATTACGTTTACCTGCTCGCATCGCGAAAGCACGGCACGCTCTATTGCGGTGTCACCAACGATATCCTCCGCCGCGTCTTCGAACACAAATCGCGACAGGTCCCGGGCTTCACCCGGAAATACGGCATTGACCGCCTCGTCTGGTATGAATGCCATGGCGATATCGGTGTCGCCATTGAGCGCGAAAAGCGGATCAAACGCTGGAAACGCGCCTGGAAGATCGACCTGATCGAAGAGAACAATCCGGACTGGAATGATCTCTATCTCAACCTCGGCGGCACCCTGCCCGAAACCCTCAAACCTGCCTGAACACACCAATTGTCATCCCGGCCGAATGGCCTGCGAAGGCAGGCCGCAGAGCCGGGACCCATAAACACAGGACCAGCCCGAAAGCTGGCTCAGACACCTTTGCAGACTGGATTCAAACCGGGCGCATGGGTCCCGGACTGGTGTTTATCCCTGCGAAGGCAGGGACCCGGCCTGCGCCGGGCATCCTTCCGGGGTGACAGGAGCTTTGAATGGATGTGTCCCAATCTTCTCTGCCCGAAGCCCTCAAACCCTATTGAATACAAAACTTGTCATCCCGGCCGAATGGCCTGCGAAAGCAGGCCGCAGAGCCGGGACCCATAACCACAGGCCAAGCCCGAAAGCAGGCTAAGCCGATATCGCGAACGGACTCACACCGGGAGTATGGGTCCCGGACCTACGCCCGGCCTGCGCCGGACATCCATCCGGGATGACAAGCGTTTTGATTGGGTGTGTGTCCCTGCTTCTTCTTCATTTTGCAGGTCCACATCAAATCACGGCCATATCTCGCGAATGTCACGGCGATCCGAAGCTCGTTCGATTTTTTCATAGTCCAGATTGAGCAAATTCATGGTGTAGGCACTGATTGCTTCAACGTCGTCGCACCCTGCGTAGAACGCCATCAAGAGGGTACGCCCACGCGCTTCAACATGAACTGCCCCCCACCTCAAAGAGTCAGACCGATAGACACGATACATAGCCTCGTTGGCCGCCTCATTTTGCCGAAACGACACAGCTACGGCACAGTCCTCCAACTCGCGACCAAAAGCGGTTCGATAAGCCGGTCGCAGGAAATTATAGGTGTTAGTAAAATTTCGCAGTCTGACAGCTAAAAAATTCTGGTCTTCACCACCATCAAAACAATTCAATACCCACCCAGTGGCATTCGATATGGAAACTATTTCTCTGGAATTCTGGCAGTTCTCTCGAGAATAGAAACCTACAACATTCCCCGAGCGAAACGCGACTGATGCATCAAGCCCAACCCAATCGGCCATATTTTCGTCGAGGCTCTGGATTCGAGCAAAGCTCAGCTCCCCACCTGCTCGAATATCTGTCTGAGAGCCACAACCAACAAGCAGAAGCGAACCAAACGCGAAAGCCAGGGCCGCTTTGATTTTCGACCTACATTTCAATGGAATTCATGCTCCTATTTTCATTGGAAAAAGCAGGTTCAAAAAAACTGGGACACACACCCATTTCCGCGACCGTCCCGAAAAGCACCCCACCTACCCCTCCCCGGTCAAAACCCGCCCCACAGCCTGCGCCCAGCCCTTCCGGCTCGCCTCCCGCGCCTCATCCGCACAATCCGGCACGAACCCCCGATCCTGCTGCCACAGCGCCCGTCCCGCCTCCAGATCCGCATAAATCCCCGCGCCCAGCCCCGCCAGGAAGGCTGCGCCCCAGGCGGTGGCTTCGGACTGGACCGGGCGGACGACTTCGATGCCGGTGAGGTCGGCGAGGCGTTGGAGGAGGGCGTTGTTCTTGGCCATGCCGCCATCCACGCGCAGGCGCTGAACATCGGCGCCATCGGCTGTCATCGCGTCGAGCAAGTCGCAGGTCTGGTGGACCACGGAATCCAGGGCTGCTGCGGCGATCTCGGCGCGGCCACTGCCGCGGCTTAACCCCACAAGGGCACCACGGGCGTCGGCATCCCAATAGGGGGC
>NZLV01000199.1 GCA_002694345.1 Maricaulis sp. | reverse complement strand
TCAGCTGAATGCAGCAGCGGGAGGCCCGGGGCGAGCCTCCCGCAAGTGGAGTTCAGGACAGCACTGTGATTATTGCGCCGGCGCGGGTTCGGCCGGCTCGAAGAAGAACAGCACCTGGCCGATCGTCGCCGCAACCGTTTCCGGCATGAAGGGCTTGGTGATCAGATAGGCCGGTTCCGGGCGTTCTCCGGTCAGCAGGCGCTCAGGGAAGGCGGTGATGAAGATCACCGGAACATCCTGGTCGGCCAGAATGTCATTCACCGCATCAATCCCGGACGATCCATCCGCCAGCTGGATATCGGCCAGGACGAGACCGATATCGGACGCCCTGAACAGGTCGACGGCTTCCCGCTGGGTGCGGGCCACGCCTTCCACATCATGACCGGCGTCCGACACGATGGCTTCGATGTCGAGCGCAACGATCGGCTCGTCTTCGATGATCAGGACCCGTGTCCGCAAATCCGCTTCGATGGCGTTCTGCGCCTCTACCAGGAGCAAGTCGATATCGGTGGCTGTCAGGCCCAGAATGCGCGCGGCGTCGCGGGCCGGGAATCCTTCCACCGACGTCAGGAGAAGCGCACGCCGCGCCAGCGCCGGAACCCGGTCCAGATGGGCCTGGGGCCGGTCCTGCTGCGGCGGGCTGGACGGGTCGGGCTGCCAGCAGGCGTGGAACAGATGGTAGAGCGCGACCCGCGGGGGCAGCTCGGTATCGATCGTGACCTGGCCAGCTGCCGCGGCCTGCAGGGCGTCGCGGACAGCGGCATCTCCCCGGGCCTGGTTGCCCGTCAGCAGGCGGGCGTGCCGGCGCAGATAGGGGATGTGCGGCTTGAAGCTTTCAGAAAAGGCCATGAACCCTCTCGATCCTGTGCTGTGGGGCCGGTTCGGCCGGACCCGTTCTCCCTTTTAACGCATAAGCGCGCGTCGGGTTCCCGGCAGGCTGAACTTTTTCGGAACCATTCCGGAATTCGGGCGTTGAGAACGGGCCTGCCGTGATTTCGTCACGGTCCATGTTACACTCGGCGAAGCGATCGACACGGACGATTGGCAAGACATGCGCGATGAAAGTGGAATCAGCCGCCACCCCAAACTGGTCGATGCGGATACGGCGCGCTCGCGGCAGCAAATGATCGGGCAACGCCTGCGCGACCTGTATGACGGTGTCCTCGAGGAGGGGGTGCCTGAAAGTTTCGAGGATTTGCTCGCCGCTCTGGACGGCGATCCGGACTCCGCCGTGCAAGATGAAACGCCAAGCCGGGAGGGCCATCATGACTGATACCTCTCCGACCCAGCTGCCTGACGCCGAATTCAAGGTGCTGCTGCGTGAAGCCATCCCGCACATGCGGGCCTTTGCCCGGGGCCTGACGCGGGATCCGCATGCGGCGGATGATCTCGCGCAGGATGCGCTCCTGCGGGCCTGGGACCGTCGCGCCCAGTTCCGCGCCCAGACCAATTTCCGGGCCTGGGTCATGACTATCGTGCGCAACCAGTTCTACTCCGACAAGCGCCGCTCCTGGCGCCAGGTCCAGCTGGATGATGACCAGGCGCGGGAAACCCTGCCGGCACCTGTCGACCAGGACGAGGTCATGGCGCTGGATGATGTGCGCCGGGCTTTGGCGGAGCTGTCGGAAGAGCACCGCGAAGCCCTGCTGCTCGTCGGTGCCGGGGGATATGCCTATCACGAAGCCGCCGAGATTTGCGGCTGTGCCGTCGGCACCATGAAAAGCCGCGTCAATCGGGCCCGCATCCGCCTCCAGGAGGTGTTGAAGACGGGGCCGGTCCTGGAGCGGGGCGGCGACGGCGTGTCGGCATCCGAGGCGCTGGATACCCTGCTCGGTGAGCTCGAACAGATTTCTGTATGTCGTTCAACTGGCTGACGGGCGTCCTGCGTGCCCGTTGGGGGGGAGAGAACGGGCGGGGTTTGCGACTCCAGCTCCTTGCTGTGCTGACGCTCAGCCTGAGTCCGCTGCTGATCCTCTCCGTCGCCCAGGGGTTGATCGAGTTTCACGAGGAACGCCGGGAGCAATTGTCGCGCTTCCAGTCTGTCCTCATGGACGCCAAGGCGGAACTGGATGCCGAACTGGAACGCACGGCCGGTGTGGTCGCCGGCCTGGCCAGCTATCCCGGATTGCTGGAGATGCGGGGGGAGCGCTGTGTCGAGGTGCTCCGGGCCCTGCAAACCGCCCAGCCCATTTATGCCAATCTCAAACTGATCAACGAACACGGCGATGTGGTCTGCGCGGCGGCAGAGTCGGAGCCGCACATTGATGCAGCCCGCAATATGTGGTTCGCGAGGTTGATCGGCGGCCAGACCGAGAGCTTCAGCGGCATCTACCTCGACTGGGTTCTGCATCGGCCGGTCATGACGGCCGGACACCGGCTTCCCACCGATGACATGTTCGCCGGCGCTGTGGCCGTCGACCTCGATGTGCGCACTGCCCTGGCATTGTTGCGGACCCAGGATCTGCCCGAAGAGATGAGCCTGGCCCTCAGTGATGATGAGGGCAATCTGGCCTATCTGTCCGAAACCGACGCGGAAGACCGGCTGGCCCGTCTGCCCTTGTCCGTGCTGTCCCGGGTGCGGGTGACAGGAGAGCCGGTTGTGTTGGAACAGGTCGAGGAAGCGCCTGGCAAGGTGATCCTGATCGCCCCGCTGACCGGCCGGGGTGTGCAGCTGGCCCTGATTTCTCCGGCCTTGCTGATGGGAAGCTGGGCAGGCTTCGATATCGTCGGAACCGTCCTCGTTCCGTCCCTGATGTGGTTGCTGGCCCTGATCTGCGTCTCCCTGGCCGTCGGCTTCCTGGTGCTGCGCTGGCTGGTCTATCTCGGGCGTGTGGCCCGGCTGTACGGTGCCGGGCGACTGGATGTGCAGCCGGTTCGGGCCAGCGGCGCGCCGCTGGAAATCCGGACCCTGGCGGACACGATGGCGTCGATGGCCGGCGACCTGAAGGCGCGCAATGAGGAGCTCGAAAGCCTGGCGGATCAGCGGGGTGCCCTGCTGCGGGAAATCCATCACCGGGTGAAGAATAATCTCCAGGTCACGATGAGCCTGCTGAACATCCAGGCCCGCCGGACTCCGGACGAGGAAGCGCGGCGGGTCCTGATCGAGGCCCGGGGCCGGATCAATGCGCTCGCCCTTGTGCATCGGACGCTCTACGAGAATGACGATCTGCGCACCGTCGAGATGCAGGCCTTCCTGGAGCAATTGCTGCACTATCTCGGTCAGGCGACCGGTGAGGCGCAGTCAGGCGTTGACCTGCGTGTCGATGATGCCGGCATTGCCCTGGATCCTGAACAGGCCATCCCGGTCGCCCTGTTCGTGACGGAAGCCATCACCAACGCCTTCAAGCACGCCTTCCCCGAGGGTGAGACCGGCGGCGAGATCCGTGTTTCGATCTCGTCCGGTGACGAAGGTGAGGTGTGCGTCAGCGTTCGCGATAATGGCCAGGGCCTGGCTCAGGATGTCGTTGAGGGGATGGGGACATCCATCATGCAGGCCATGGCGCGCCGGGTTGAGGGGCAAATGGACCGGCAGGTCGGCCCGGACGGGGGCACCCAGGTCAATCTGAGATTCCGGCCTGCCGACCCGTCCCGCCAGCCGCTCTAGCAAAAAGGGCCGACCCTCGCGGGTCGGCCCTTTTCGGTCGGGGTCGGGCATGCCTAGCTTTCGCTTGGCAGTTTCCCTTGTTTGAGGATGTCGGTCATGGCGTCGAAATGGCCGGTGACCTGCTCGTCCGGCTTCCGCGTCATGCCGGAGACGACGTAGATCGCGATCGCCGCGGCGATGAAGCCGGGAACCATTTCATACATCACGCCCGACAGCTGCAGGACATAGATCCAGACCAGCACCGTGGCGGCACCGATCACCATGCCGGCGACTGCGCCGGCCCGGGTCATGCCGCGCCAGAACAGGCTCATCAGGATCAGCGGACCGAAGGCAGCGCCGAAGCCGGCCCAGGCATTCGAGACCAGGCTGAGAATGTTGCTGTTCGGATCGAAGGCCAGAAGGATGGCGACCATCGAGACCACGAAGACCGAGATCCGGCCGACCAGGACAAGCTCCTTCTGGCTGGCCCCCCGTCGCAGGAAGATCTTGTAGAAATCCTCCGTCAGCGAGGATGACGAGACCAGGAGCTGGGACGAGATCGTCGACATGATGGCGGCCAGGATGGCGGCCAGCAGGAAGCCGGCGATATAGGGGTGGAAGATCACCTGCGAGAGCAGGATGAAGATCGTTTCCTGGTCACTCAGCATGACCTGCTCGCCTTCCGAGAAGGCGCCGGTCGTGTCGATGTCCTCCAGCTCGGAGAAGCTGGTGGCTTCCTCCGGTGCGTCGATGACGCGCGCGACGTGGACATCCTCGGCGACCGCGATGTTCTGGCTCTTCACATAGGCCAGGCCAGCGGCGCCGGTGAGCACCGCACCGATCACGGTGATGATCATCCAGCTCATGCCGATGCGGCGCATGGTGACGACATCCTTGAGGGATTTCACCGCCATGAAGCGCACGATGATGTGCGGCTGGCCGAAATAGCCCAGACCCCAGGACATGGTGGAGATGATGCCGATGATGGCGAGACCGAGACTCTCCTGCGGGATCATCGAGAGATAGGGTTTCTCCCATCCGCCGACATCGACGCTCAGCGTACTCAGCGCGTCCGTGGTCGGACCGAAGCCGCCCAGCTGCATGATGGTCACGATCGGCACGAGGACGAGGGCGACGAACATGATGCAGCCCTGCACGAAGTCGGTCAGGGACACGGCCAGGAAGCCGCCGAACAGGGTGTAGGCCACCACGACACCGGCCGTCAGGAAGAGGCCGAGCCGGTAGTCCAGTCCGAAAGAAGCCTCGAACAGCTTGCCGCCCGCGACCACGCCGGCGGAGGTGTAGAGGGTGAAGAAGACGATGATCACCACGGCAGAGACCACGCGCAGCGTGCGGGACTGGTCGTTGAAGCGCTTCTCGAAATAGTCCGGAATGGTGATCGCGTCGTCGGCGATCTCCGTGTAGACGCGCAGGCGTGGTGCCACGAGCCGGTAGTTGAAATAGGCGCCGATGATCAGGCCGATCGCGATCCAGGACTCCGAGAAGCCGGTCGCGAAAATGGCGCCGGGCAAGCCCATCAGCATCCAGCCGCTCATGTCGGAGGCCCCGGCGGACAGGGCCGCCACGGCCGGGTGCAATTGGCGCCCGCCGAGCATGTAGCCGGACACGTCACTGGTGGATTCGCGATAGGCATAGAGCCCGATCGCCATCATCAGGACGAAATAGAGCGCAAGGGAAATCAGAGCTTCAATATCCATGAACTTGCCTTGAATTGGTCTGCGTCAGGAGCGAAAGGGAAAACGGTCGCCCTAGGGTCGGGTCTGGCCGTTGCCGTGGACGAGATATTTGAACGAGGTCAGCTGCTCGAGACCCACCGGGCCGCGGGCATGCATCTTGCCGGTGGCAATGCCGATCTCGGCCCCCATGCCGAACTCGCCGCCATCGGAGAATTGCGTCGAGGCATTGTGCATGACCACGGCGCTGTCGATCGTGTTGAGGAAGACCGCTGCGATGTCGGGGTCCTCGGTCACGATGGCATCGGTGTGGGCGGAGGAATGGTGGGTGATCCAGTTC
>NZLV01000198.1 GCA_002694345.1 Maricaulis sp. | reverse complement strand
GGCCCCGACCCGCCTCTTCGTGGATGCGCGCTGGCACTTCGAGGAGCGCCGCTTCATCCTGGGCAGCCGGATCCAGGCAGCGGATGAGTACGACGCCCCGACCGATCCGGCCGAGCACCGCCCCGGCTATGTGGTGGCCGATCTCTACGCCCGCTGGCAGCCCTTCACCGAGAACGGACTGACCTTCAATGCCGGTGTCGAGAATGTGCTGGATCACGATTATGACCGCGTCTTTGCCGGCGTCAGCGAGCCGGGGCGGTCCTTCCGCTTCGATGTCAGCTGGTCGCAGGCCTTCTAGCCGGGCCAAGCGCTGGCAGGGGCCGCGTGACGTGCGGCCCCGTCCGGCCGGTCCATCAGGACCGGCACATGCCGCAGGTGGGAAACTGTGAGAGCCTCTAATCCCGGCCCCTCCCCAGAAGGTCCGGGATCTTTTTTCATGTGGGCGCGAGTGGCGGATCCATACAACTAGAGACCACAGTTCCGCCCCAAGCCACGCAATTGGACACAGCCTGAGAAGTTTCTACAATAAATGGCAATTCAAAGGGGAGATTCCACAATGGCGACAACAGACAATGAGCGCAGTTCAAGTGAACCTAGCGCCAACGATCAGGGTCATATCAAGCATATGAACCAAGGGTTCAGTGCCCCTGCCCTCACAGTACTGGGCTGGGTGACAATCGTCGGCTCAATCGCTCTCGGCGCCACCATGTTGCCGGAATCCGGCGGACGTTATGCCCCTTCAGCACTACAATTTCTTCCCGGCCTTGCCATTATGGTTGGTGGTTCTGTCCAGGGAATCTTCCTTGTTGCGTTCGGACAAATCGTTCGTCGCCTTAATCAGCTCGTGTGGATAAACCTCTCTCAAAGCGAAAGAGACCACGAGTTCGGATCTAACGGGGGCCTAATCCAACCGTAATCAGTGCGGACGCGAGTGACGGATCTGGGCGATCTCGTCCAGCTCGTCCTGCTCGGCCTGACGCAGGGCCTGCTCGATACGGGCCAGGCGACGTTCTTCCAGCAGCTCGTACTTCTTCAGCTCCTGAAAGGCTTCCGACAGGCGGGCCCGCAAGGCATCAGCCTGCACTTCGACCTCATCCAGCGACAGGCGGATATTCTCTTTCCGCTTGATCACGGCCTGGGCGTAGGAGCCATAGGCGATAAAGCCTTCCTTGGACTCCGTCGCAATGGCCTGTTCCTCGGGAACCGAGGCTTCCAGGCGTTCGATCTGGTCGATCAGGGATTGGCGCGAACGGTCGAGCTCGGCCATCTGTTTCTGCAATTCTTCGACCTTGAACCGGGCCAGCCGGATCAGGGGTTCATGCGAGCGTGTCATAAGCGCTCTCCTTTACCACCACCCAAAATCTCGGCCAGCATGGCGAAGGTCGACGCAATGTCCGCCGCCTCGTCTTTTTGCTGTCCGAGGAATGCTTCCAACGGTTCGTTGAGAGCAATTGCCCGGTCCACCACCGGGTTCGATCCCTGGGTGTAAGCCCCCAGTCGGATCAATTCTTCCATGTCGGCATAGGCCGACAGAAGCTTGCGCGCTTCGGCCACCAGCGGACGCTGCTCGGGGTCGAAGACCTCCGGCGCGGTCCGGCTGACCGATTTGAGAACATCAATGGCCGGATAACGGCCGCGCTCGGCGATCGAGCGGCTCATCACGACGTGACCGTCCAGGATACCGCGCACGGCATCGGCGATCGGTTCGTTGTGATCATCGCCGTCCACCAGCACGGTGAACAGGCCGGTGATCGTGCCGGTCGTGCCGCCATCCTGACGCACCGGGCCGGGTCCGGCCCGTTCCAGCAGACGCGGCAGTTCGGCAAAGACGGACGGCGTATAGCCCCGGGTCGTCGGCGGCTCGCCGGCCGCCAGACCGATCTCGCGCTGGGCGAGCGCGAAGCGGGTAACGCTGTCCATCAGGCAAAGGACATCGAGACCCTGATCGCGGAAGTATTCCGCCGTGGTCAGGGTCAGGTGCGCCGCCTGGCGACGAGCCAGGGCCGGTGCATCGGACGTCTCCGTGATCACCACGGAGCGTTTGCGGCCTTCCGGACCCAGTACATCCTCGACGAATTCGCGGGCTTCTCGACCCCGTTCGCCGATCAGGCCGATCACGATGACGTCGGCATCGCAGGCGCGCGCCAGCATCGACATCAGAACGGACTTGCCGACACCGGAGCCGGCGAAAATACCCAGACGCTGCCCCCGGCGCATCGGAATGAACCCATTGAGGACACGCACGCCCAGATCCAGGCGCTCGCCCAGACGCGCCCGGCCATGGGCGCTCGGCGGATTGCCCTTGAGCGGATAGGCATGACTGCCCTCGCTCAGCCCGCCCATCCCGTCGAGCGGGCGGCCGAAACCGTCCAGCACCCGGCCCAGCCAGGATTGTGACGGGCGGACCCGGGCCGCTTCGGGCTGCAGGAGAACCTTGGCGCCCGGCCGCACCCCTTCCAGGGGGCCGAACGGCATCATCAGGGCGGTATCGCCCCGAAAGCCGACAATCTCGCAATCAGCCGAACCGGACGAGGTTTCGATGCGCGCATGGGCCCCGAGCGAGAGACCGGCCTTGGGCCCCTCGGCTTCGACGAGCAAACCGTTGAGCGCACTCACGCGGCCTTCCAGCACGCGATCGTCCAGTCGCTCAACGCGATTGATCAGGGTCTGCATCATTACGGGTCAGCCCGCCTCTCATCCGTCCGGCCTTGGATACCGGTTCTCCAGCACCCTACACCCGAGCCGGTTGCCTTGGTGTAAACACCCGGCACTTTTTGCACGGTTCCGGAGAGAGGATTCGCAGACAGGCCGGATTCCGATTCCAATTCAGAGTCTAAGCCCGGATCAAATGACATGTGGATAACTGATCAGGGCGATTTCCGCCCCGTTCGGCGCCAAAATCAGCGCGAAATCCGCGCTCTGGCCCCCGCAACTGGCTATACTTTATGCGTGTTATATTTGATCAATCCACAATGATTTGAGTCATTTCGGGCGATCTGCCTCCCGTTAACCCTTGAATGGTTAACGTGATTTGCGAATCAAGCGGGTGACAAAAAAACGTCTTTCCTGACGATTCCAAAACGAGGTCAAGCCGCAGTTAACTTTCGTTAAGGGTTTCCGCCTAGCGTCCAAATAAGGTTAATCACGAGGTGAGGCCGGGCGGCACTGATTCGTCCGGTAAGGCAAACCGGAGGCGAACCAATGCGGGTTCTTCTTATTGAGGACGATCGGGCGACTGCCCAGTCCATCGAGCTGATGCTGAAGTCCGACGGCTTCAACATCTATACTACCGACCTGGGCGAAGAGGGTGTCGATCTCGGCAAGCTCTACGACTACGACATCATCCTTCTGGACCTGAACCTTCCGGACATGCCGGGCTTCGACGTCCTGAAGACGCTTCGCATGGCCAAGATCGATACGCCGATCCTGATCCTGACGGGCAATGCCGACATCGACAACAAGGTCCGTGGCCTGGGTTGTGGTGCCGACGACTACATGACCAAGCCCTTCCACAAGGATGAGATGATTGCGCGTATCCACGCCATCGTCCGTCGCTCCAAGGGTCATTCCCAGTCCATCATCCGGACCGGTTCGATCGCCGTGAACCTCGACGCCAAGACGGTCGAGGTCGAAGGCCAGCGCGTGCACCTGACCGGCAAGGAATACCAGATGCTGGAGCTGCTTTCCCTGCGCAAGGGAACGACGCTCACCAAGGAAATGTTCCTGAACCACCTTTATGGCGGCATGGACGAGCCGGAACTGAAGATCATCGACGTCTTCATCTGCAAACTTCGCAAGAAGCTGGCAGCGGCCACCCAGGGCGAGCATTTCATCGAAACCGTCTGGGGTCGTGGCTATGTGCTGCGTGACCCGGTCGAAGAAAAAGCCGCTTCCTAAGCACCGGCCTCATATCTCGACCTTGAAGAGCCCGGGCGCCTCCGCCCGGGCTTTTTCATGCCCGCTTCCCGCCGCCTCCCCCGTTCAGGGGTTTGGCGGACGGCCGACTTTGCCTCTAGTCTCGTTTTGCGATCAAAGGGGGAAAACCGATGCGCTGGATCCTGACCTGTCTTCTGTGTGTATGCATGCCCGGCCTCGCCAAGGCCGATTCCGGCGATGATGCCGCCGCCCTGACCTTGGAACTCATCGAGCGCTTTGCCGATATCGGCGGGATCACGCTGAACGGGCTCGACGAACTGGAAGCCCATGCCAACACGACTTTCGACCTGTTGAGCACCGAGGCCGACGCCACAGACGCCACCTG
>NZLV01000197.1 GCA_002694345.1 Maricaulis sp. | reverse complement strand
GTTAAATGTGTAGGCGACTGGATTACCAAGCTGTTCGATCGTAAGAAAAATCTTTGGTTTCGTGATGAATTCTGTCACCCAAGCGAGTTCAGCGACATAACAGTCATAAAACCACAACAATGAGGATGAAATGAGCGCTAGGGGACCAACGAGTATCGACCAGCATGTTGGCGCGCGCCTCCGGCTTCGTCGCAGCCTGCTGGAAATGAGCCAGTCCGAGCTGGGCGAAAAACTGGGCGTCACCTTCCAACAGGTCCAGAAATACGAGCGCGGCACCAATCGTATCGGTGCCAGCCGTCTGTTCCATGTCGCCAAGGTGATGGAAGTCCCGGTCTCCTATTTCTTCGAAGGCCTCGAAGAAGACGGATCGTCGGAACTGAAGGGCACGGATTCCGACACGCTCTATGATTTCATCGCTTCACCGGACGGCCTTGCACTGGCTTCCGCGTTCTCCGCGATCAAGGACCAAACGGTCCGGCGACGGGTCATCGACCTGCTTCGCTCCCTCGCAGATTGATCAGCGCCCGGCTCTCAGCCGGGCGTTTTTCTTTCCAGCCCCATTCCGGCCCGTCGACAGGATCATCGCGCGCGCAGACACAGCTGTGCGGCGGCCAATTCAGATCGATCCATGAAAGAGAGAATGGAGCGGGCGATGAGATTCGAACTCACGACATTCACCTTGGCAAGGTGACGCTCTACCCCTGAGCTACGCCCGCTCACGATTTGCAGGGCCGAGGCCCCGCCGGGGAGCGGGGTATATCGCGCAAACGCCGGATAATTGCAAGCACCTGATTCCGTCCTCTTGCATATGACGCAGTCGCACGCTTCAACAGGCTCATGCCCGCGACCCGGACCGACCTCTTCAACCTGCTCGATCACCTTGGAATCCCGCATTCCACGGTCGACCATCCGCCTGTTTTCACGGTCGCCGAGGGCGAAGCCATCAAGGCTGAAATGCCGGGCGGTCATACCAAGAACCTGTTCCTGGTAGACAAGAAGAGTCAGCTCATCCTGATCTCGGCGCTCGGTGAGACGCAGATCCGCATCAACAAACTGCATCCGCATCTGGGCTGCGGCCGCCTTTCCTTCGGCAAGGAAGAAAGGATGCACGAGATTCTGGGTGTCCGGCCCGGTTCCGTCACCGCCTTTGCCCTGATCAACGACACCGAGCACCGCGTGCGCTTCATTCTCGATGCCGCGCTGACCCGGCATGATCCGGTCAATTTCCATCCACTCAGCAATGACGCGACGACTGCCGTGTCCTGCGCCGACCTCGTGCGCTTTGCCGAGGCGACCGGACATGAGGTCGAGATCTTCGATTTTTCCACCCTGCTGGATGACGCCGACGCGGCGCAGTGACGCCTTGCATCCGGCGCGCAGGACGTCCAACTAAGGGGTGAATAGTGCAAGGAAGACCCCGATGACCCTCTTCACAGGTTCCGAAGGCGACGCGCCGGGCGGCGAACTCGTCAAGGACTCCACCGACCAGACCTTCATGGCCGACGTGGTCGAACCGTCGCGCGAAGTTCCTGTCATCGTGGATTTCTGGGCCCCGTGGTGTGGTCCCTGCCGCCAGCTCGGCCCGGTCATCGAGAAAGCTGTGCTGGACGCCGGCGGCGAAGTGAAGCTGGTCAAGATCAATATCGACGAGAATCCGGGCATCGCCCAGCAATTGCGCGTGCAATCCATTCCGGCCGTGTTCGCCTTCAAGGATGGACAACCGGTCGACGGTTTCATGGGCGCCCTGCCCGAAAGCCAGATCAAGGATTTCATCCAGCGCATCACCGGCAAAGGTCCTGGCGAGGCAGAACTGAAAGCCATGGTGGACCGCGGCATGGCCGCTCTCGATTCCGGCGATCTGGGCGGTGCATCCCAGGATTTTGCCGGCGTGCTCCAAGTGGATCCCGGGCATCCGGCGGCACTGGCCGGTCTGGCTCGCGTCTGGCTCAAGAATGGCGATATCGACAAGGCCCGCGAAATCCTCACCCATGTACCCGAAGACCGGGCGGACGATCCGGCAGTGGTCGGGGCCCGTACAGCGCTTGATCTGGCCTCCGGTGAGCCGGGTGATGATGCGGAGACCGCCGCTCTGCGCGGCCAGGTCGACGCTGACCCGTCCAACCTTCAGGCCCGCTACGACCTGGCCGAGGCCCTGGTGGCGAGCGGCGATCATCAAGGTGCAGTGGACCAGCTGATTGCCATCACTGCCCTGGATCGCGAATGGAATGATCAGGCCGCTCGGACCCTTTTGCTGAAAGTCTTCGAGGCCGCCGGGCCGATGAGCGATGTGGCCAAGGATGGCCGCCGTCGCCTCTCCTCCATCCTGTTCTCGTAAGGAAGAAACCGATGAGCGAGCCGCAAGCCCAACGCGATGTCGATCCGAAACTGCTGGAAATCCTGGTTTGCCCGGTCACGCGCGGTCCGCTGACCTACGACCGTGACGCCCAGGAACTGGTTTCCGAAGGCGCCGGCCTGGCTTATCCGATCCGCGACGGCATTCCGATCATGCTGCCGGACGAAGCCCGTACGCTGGAGGCCAGCTGACATGGCGCGCCCCTGGCCGTCCGAACTCGTCTTTTCGCGCTCCAAGCGCGCCCTCGACATCCGCTTCGATGACGGGCGCGACATGTCCATTCCCTTCCGAACCTTGCGCGAGGAGAGCCCCAGCGCCGAAGTCCAGGGCCATGGTCCGGGCGAAAAAAAGATCGTCACCGGCAAGGAGAAGGTCCTGGTCACCGCGGCCGAGCCCGTCGGCCGGTATGCCGTCCGCCTTGTCTTCGATGACGGGCATGACAGTGGCATTTTCACCTGGGACTATCTCTACGCCCTCGGTGAGAGCGCGGCGTGACCGCATCCACCCCGTCCGCCCCGGTGCGCTGGGGCATGATCGGCTGCGGGGATGTCACCGAGCGCAAGAGCGGGCCGGCTTACCGGCTGGCCGAAGGCTCAACCCTCGCCGGAGTTTTCACCCGCCGTCGGGAACAGGCTGAAGACTATGCCCGGCGCCACGGCGTGCCGCGCGTATTCGAGACCGCCGACGCCCTGGTCCGGGATGCCGACATAGATGCGATCTACATCGCGACACCGCCCTCCAGCCACGCCGACTATGCCCTGATGGCCGCCGCAGCAGGAAAACCCTGCTGCGTGGAAAAGCCCATGGCGCTCAGCGAGGCAGAAGCCAAGGGGATGAACGAGGCCTTCAAGCAAGCCGGCCAGCCGCTCTTCGTGGCCTATTACCGGCGCTGCCTGCCGCGCTTCGAAACCATCCGGAACTGGTTGCTGGAAGGACGGATCGGCGCCATTCGCACCATCCACTGGTCCCTCACACGCCCGGCCGATCCGGACAGCATCGCCCATAACCGCCCCTGGCGCGTCAACGCCGCCGAAGCGCCGGGCGGGTATTTCGATGACCTCGCCGGACATGGGCTTGATCTGTTCGACCATTGGCTGGGTCCGATCCGGTCGGCCTCCGGGCGAACCGCCAATCTCGCCGGCCAGTATTCGGTTCCGGATACGCTGTCGGCCTGCTGGCAGCATGATGGCGGCGTCACCGGCAGCGCCTTCTGGAATTTTGCCGCCTTCGACCGGACCGACACCGTGGAAATTCTGGGCGACCAGGGCCGTATCCGGACAGCGATCTTCGACGAAGCCCCGATCACACTGGAAACCGCAGAAGGCCTCGAGACCCGGGAAATCGCCCATCCCGACCCGATCCAACTGCCCCATGTGGACGCCATGATCCACCACCTTCGGGGCGGGGCGGAGCACCCCTCACTCGGCGACAGCGCCCTGCGCACGGCCCGCGTCTGCGACTCCATTCTCGCAGGAGACAGTGCGGGAAAATAGACGTAGGCTTGCCTGACAAGACAGGAGATTGAGCCATGGCCCGCACCCTTCTCGCCACTGTGAGCGCCGCCCTTCTGGCTGGCCTGACCGGCACCGCCGCCTTCGCCGGCCCGGATGCCTTCGGACCGGGGCCGGTCATTCCGGAATTCGGCCCCATCGCCACTGTCGAGGGTCGTCTGGAAATCCCGGAAGGCACGGTCTTCCGCCTCAGCTTCGACACATCGACTGGCGCCGAGGATGATGCCCTCAACTCCACCTTCACCAGCGCCGCCCGTTTCCTCAACATGCACGCCGCGTCAGGGGTTCCGGTCGAGGACATCCATCTCGCCATCGTGGTCCATGGGGGCGCCATCCATGATGTGTCGACCGAGCGCGCCGGTCAGAATGCCGATCTTGTCGCCGCCCTCGTGGAACACGGCGTCCGCTTCTATGTCTGTGGTCAGAGCGCAGCCTGGTACGACGTGTCCAGCGAGGACCTTCTGCCCGGCGTCGACCTCGCCCTGTCGGCCATGACAATGCACGCCCTGCTGCAGGCGGACGGCTATTCGCTCAACCCGTTCTAGGTCCGGGCCATATCAGGCCGCGTCGAGACGCTCGCCCTTGAGCAGACGCGGCGGATCACCCGTTTCACCGCCCGCCTGGCGCATGAAGAAACGGCGGGCAGGCGGGATTTTGTCGACCAGTGACAGGCCAAGCCCGCGGATCTGCCGCAGGGGCTCGAAATCATTCGAGAAGAGCCGGTTGAAGACATCCGTCCCCAGCGCCAGCGTGGCACTGTCGAACCGGCGCCAGTCCGCATAGCGCTGCAGGGTCGTCGGAGCCGCAATGTCGAGCCCGACCCGCTTGGCTTCGCCACAGACCTCGGCCAGCGCCGCGGCATCGCGAATACCCAGATTGAAGCCCTGGCCCGCCAGCGGGTGAATGCCCCGGGCCGCATCGCCGACAAAGGCGATCCGGTCGTCCACAAAGCGCTCGGACATGGACAGGCTCAGCGGATAGGTGAAACGCGGACCTTCCGGCCTGACGGCCCCGAGGAAGTCCCCGAAACGCGCTTCCAGCTCTTCCTGGAACACCGCCTCTGACGCGTCTTTGAGCGCATCGGCGACCCGGTCCGGTTCCGTCCAGACCAGCGAGGAGCGATTGTCCGGCAGGGGCAGGATGGCAAAGGGACCGGACGGCAGGAAGTATTCATAGGCCGTGCCATTGTGCGGCTCGGCATGGCGAACCGTCGCAACCAGGCCCTTCTGACCATACCGCCAGCCCGCTGTCCGGATCTTGGCCTGGCTGCGAACCCGCGAAAACTTGCCGTCACAGGCCACGAGCAGCTTGCCGCACAGACGCCGACCGTCTTCCAGAACCAGGTCGATCCCGCCCGTGCGGTGTTCGTAATGGTCAGCACGCGCGGGCGCGATGATGGTGATGCCCGGCTTGGCTTTCAGCGCCTTGACCAGGGCCTGGCGCGAATGCCGGTTCTCGGCCATCCAGCCCAAGGGCTCACCCTCGGGACCCGGCGAGATTTCCTCGCGATCAAAATGCAGGGTGTGCGGTCCCGGACCGCCCGGTCGCGTTCCGCCATAGGGCCGGCCATCACAGACCAGGATATGCTCGATCCGCTGGGCATTGTCCCGCAAATGCTCGGCCACACCGAGCGCCTCGAACATGCGCCAGGACGTATAGGCCAGCGCCGAGGCCCGGCCATCAAATTCCGGTGCCAGCTGGTCCGACATTTCCAGCGCATCGACCACAGCCACGGTCAGACCGGCCTGTTCCAGCGCCAACGCCAGCGTCATGCCGGCCAGTCCGCCGCCGGCGATCACGATATCGCCATCAAAAAGGGGTTTGCTTGCCATGCGGGGAAACATACGACTTTCGGGCCGGGATAAAAGCGGACAGTGCGCCGCAGGTGCGGTTGTTAAGCTTTGTTTACCGTGCGGGAAGACTTGAGGGCGTAGGACTGGCGTATGAGTGGGATTTCCAAGACCGACACCGGGGACACGGCGCGCGCGGACAAGCCGCGCTGGCGCCTGCGCCTGCATGATGTGTTCTTCGGCAGTGTGATGCTGGCCAGCGGCGGTTTCCTGCTGGCCGCCCTGCTGTCGCACAATGTGCTGGACCCGTCCTGGAATGTCGCTGCCGAGGGCCAGGTCTCCAACTGGATGGGGCCCTGGGGGGCAGCGATTTCCGATGGTCTGCTGCAGGCTCTGGGCTGGGCCGCTGGCGGACCGGCCATTGCGCTGCTGATCTGGGGCGGGATCCTGATCTGGCGCCTGCCACGCGTGCGCACGCGCTCGGTTGCCGGTTTCCGCTGGTTCTTTGCCGCGATTGCCACGGCAGCCTTTGCCGCTGCCGTCAGCGCGCTGCCCGTGCCCAATGCCTGGCCCTATGCCTCCGGACTGGGCGGGGCGCTGGGCGACATCTTCCTGAACGCCCTGGCCGCCTTGCCAGACCGCTTTGACCTGCCCGCCGCGCAGGGCCTGGCAGCCGCCTTTGGCCTTCTGGTTGCGATCGGCGGGATTTTCTTCACCTTCGGACTACGCTCTCGCGATCTGACGGCGGCCGTCGATGCGGCCGGTCTCATCTGGGCCACGCTGCGGGTCTGGGCAGATTCCCTGCGCGGCCGCGCCATGGCCCTGGGCGGCAATCGCGATCACGACCTGTCGACGCCGGACGAACCGGAACGCGAGGAACCGGTCCTGCGCCGTGCCATGCGCGCTGCCGATACGGACGGGATTGCAATGGCGCGCGCGCCGGCCGAGCCGGAAGACAGCGCGGACGACCTGGCCGCTGCGTCCAGTGTGAAGGTCGCGGCCAGCCGCAAGCCCAAGGATTCCGGACGCGATGCCCGTGAAGCCCAGGGCGCGCTGCCCTTTGCCCGCTCGGAAGGGTTCAAACTGCCGCGCCTGGACCTGCTGACCAAGCCGGCCATGCGCAATGATGCGGTCGATGAGCAGGCCCTGCGCCAGAATGCCGAACTGCTGCAAGGCGTGCTCTCGGACTTCGGCGTGAAGGGCGAGATCGTCCAGGTCCGTCCGGGCCCTGTGGTCACCCTGTACGAGTTCGAGCCGGCGCCGGGGGTGAAATCCTCTCGCGTGATCAACCTGGCCGACGATATCGCCCGCTCCATGTCGACCCTCGCCGCCCGCGTCGCCGTAGTGCCGGGCCGCAATGCGATCGGGATCGAACTGCCCAATGCCAAGCGCGAGACCGTCTTCCTGCGCGCCCTGTTCAATTCCAAGGCCTTCGAGGACGCCAAGGCGGAGCTGCCCTTCGCCCTCGGGGAAACCATTGGCGGGGAGCCCTTTGTGGCTGACCTCGCCCGCATGCCGCACCTGCTGATCGCGGGTACCACCGGTTCGGGTAAATCGGTCGGGATCAATGCCATGATCCTGTCCCTGCTCTACCGGTTGCCGCCTTCGGACTGCCGCATGATCATGATCGACCCGAAAATGCTGGAACTCTCCGTCTATGACGGCATTCCGCATCTTCTCACCCCGGTCGTGACCGATCCCAAAAAGGCGGTCGTCGCCTTGAAATGGGCGGTTCGCGAAATGGAAAGCCGATATCTGCGCATGTCCAAGATCGGTGTGCGCAATGTGTCCGGCTTCAACGAGAAGGTCGCCGAAGCCCAGCGCACCGGCGAGGAACTCTCGCGCACGGTCCAGACCGGCTATGACAAGGAGACCGGCGAACCGGTGTTCGAGACCGAGCGGATCGAAGCGGAGAAAATGCCCTACATCGTCGTCGTCATCGACGAGATGGCTGACCTGATGATGGTCGCGGGCAAGGAGATCGAAGCCGCCGTCCAGCGCCTGGCCCAGATGGCCCGCGCTGCCGGTATCCACCTGGTCACCGCCACCCAGCGCCCGTCCGTGGACGTCATCACCGGCACGATCAAGGCCAACTTCCCGACCCGGATCTCCTATTCGGTCACGTCCAAGATCGACAGCCGCACCATTCTGGGGGAGCAGGGTGCCGAACAATTGCTGGGCATGGGCGACTTGCTCTACATGGCGTCCGGCGGGCGCCTGCGCCGCCTGCACGGCCCCTTTGTCTCCGACCGCGAGGTCGAGGATGTCGCCAGCTTCCTGAAACGCCAGGGCGCGCCGGAATATCTCGAGGCCGTTACCGCCGGCAGCGATGATGACCAGACCAGCATACCGGGCATGGACGGCATGGATGAAGGCTCGGGCGATGCCCTGTTCGACCAGGCGGTGGCCGTGGTCGCCCGCGACCGCAAGGCCTCGACCTCCTACATCCAGCGCCGCCTGCAGATCGGCTATAACCGTGCCGCCACCCTGATCGAACGTCTAGAGGAAGAGGGGATGATCGGACCGGCCGACCATGCCGGACGCCGCGAGATCTATCTGCCGGAACCCGGCGAGTAATGGCGGACACCGAGCCTTCCCACCCGCATCACGCTATCGACTGGACCGGGTTTGCCATCGGCCTGTCGGCGCCGGCGGGCTGGGGTCTGGCCGGGATTTTCATCCGTCTGCTGGAAGGCTGGCCTGGCGCCCTGATCATGTCCGGCCGCCTGCTGGTCGCCGCCCTGGTCTTCCTGCCCGCCCTGATCCTGCGCCATGCGGCCCGCCGGGACGCGCTGCGCACTGCCCTGCCGCTGGCCATGGCGGCCTACTACATCATCGCGACATCAGCCTTCATCCGGGCCCCCATCGTCAATGTCGCCCTGCTGATCGGCCTATCGCCGGCCCTGGCTCTGGTCATTGACCGGATAGGGGGATTGAAACCTGCACGATTGCAGTGGCTGGGTGTCGCGATCGCCTTTGCTGGCCTGACCATATTCCTCGGCCCCCAGGAGATATCCCCCAGCGAATGGTTCGGACACGGCCTGGCCGTCGGAGCCGGGCTCATGTCCGCCATTTATGCCACCGGACTGCGCCGTCATCACACGACAGGCCGGAAGAGCGATCCGGCTGTCTTCACGGGGCTTTCCTGCTTTTACGGAGCGATATTGGCGCTTCTGCTTTGGCCGGTATCCGGTGGAATTCTGGGCCCGCTCGCCTTGCCAAACGCCAATTGGCAGGACGGCATGGAATTGATTTTGCTGGGTTTGCTGGCGACCGCCCTGCCGACCCTGACTTTCGGGGTCGCCTCCAGCCGTCTGGCCGGCGTCATCACCGCCAGCCTCATGCTGCTATCCCCCATTTTTGCCAGTGTTTACAGCGGGATCATCCTCGATAGCTGGCCCAGCCTCATCGCGATCCCTGGGGGCGTGATGGTGTTGATGGGGGTTTTCCTGACAACCCGGACGCCACGACCGAAGCCTCTGAAATCTTAATTCGAATTCAGGTCCGTCCCATCACCTGCCATGGCAGACTGGGCCTGGAAACCGGAGGGGATGATGTTTGTTTCGCTCGCGGCGAGCCTGTGTCTGGCTGGCCAAACACCTCAAATGACAGAGCTTTGGCGGCTGGACGGTCTGGATTCTCCAGAAAGTATCATCGCAGACGGCGCGGGCGGCTATATCGTCTCCAACATCAATGGCGAAGCAACCGAGCGGAACTGGCGGGGATATCTTGCCCGGATTTCTGCCGATGGTGAGCTGGTCGAGCGGCATTGGGCGACCAGCCTCCGGGCCCCCAAGGGCATGGCCATCCATGAAGGCCGCCTCTTTGTCAGCGATATCGATCATGTCGTCGAGATCGAGCTGGCCACCGGCACGCTCCTGTCCCGGCATTATCTGGAAGGTGCGGGATTTCTGAATGATCTGGTCGTGCTCGATGGCGTCGTTCTGGCAGCAGACAGCGCCAATAGCCGCATCTACGCCCTGTCCGATGGCGTCGTGAGCGTCTGGCTGGAGGATGAGCAACTCGCCGGCGTAAACGGTCTTCTGGTGGAGGAGAACCGCCTCCTGGTCACCACGATGTCGGCTGGGGACATCCTGGCCGTGACCGGACCCGACCGGACCATCTCGCGCCTCCTCACCGGTCTGGAGAATGCGGACGGGATCGGTGCGATAGCCGGAGGCTATCTCATCAGCCAATGGCCGGGACGGCTTTCATATTGGGCGGAAAACACCACGCGATCGAATGACACCGCGCTGATTTTCGATGAGGTTGAAGCGGGGATCTACATGAATGACCTGCTGACCGAAGGCGAGCGTGTGCTGATCCCTCACTGGCAACCGGGCGAAGTTTCCGCCTGGCAGGTGAGCTGCGGCCGCGATGCGTCGACAGATCACTGACACCCAGATGAACATCGCAGTCTTGCTCATGCCGCAATCCCGGGTCAGCTTGGCGCCATGATGAGCTTGTTGATCTCTCTGGCGCTGTTTGCCCAGACCGCCGAAGAACCGCCCGTCC
>NZLV01000196.1 GCA_002694345.1 Maricaulis sp. | reverse complement strand
TTCGTTCCTGATCATGGGTGTGATCGGCATCCTCGTGGCCTCGATCATCAACATCTTCCTGGCATCGCCCGCGATCTACTTCGCGATCTCGATCCTGGGTGTGCTGATCTTCGCCGGCCTGACCGCCTACGACACGCAGAACATCAAGAACACCTACCTGGCCCATGCCCACCAGGGCGACAGCGAATGGATGGGCAAGGTGTTCGCCCAGCTGGGCATGACCACCGGCGTGATCGCGCACGGCATGACCGATCCGGAACGCCGCGAGGCCTATGCCTGCGACATCACCTACGCGACCAATAACGAGCTCGGCTTCGATTATCTGCGCGACAACATGAAATACTCCGTCGAGGAGATGGTTCAGCGCGGCCATGGCTTTGCCATCGTCGACGAGGTGGACTCCATCCTGATCGACGAGGCCCGCACGCCGCTGATCATTTCCGGCCGCACCGAAGACCGCACGGAATTCTATCAGGCGATCGACGCCCTGATGCCGCTGCTGGACGACGAGTGCTACGAGATCGACGAAAAGGCCCGCTCCATCCTGCTCACCGAAGAGGGCAATGAGAAGGTCGAGGAATTGCTGCGCGAGCGTGACCTGCTCAAGGAAGACGGCGATCTGTATGATGTCGAGAACATCGCGGTCGTGCACCACGTCAACCAGGCGCTGAAAGCCCACAAGCTCTTCGTCAAGGACAAGGACTACATCATCAAGGACAATGCGGTTGTCCTGATCGATGAGTTCACCGGCCGCATGATGCCGGGCCGCCGCCTGTCCGACGGCCTGCACCAGGCCATCGAGGCCAAGGAAGGCACGGAGATCCAGCCGGAGAACCAGACCCTCGCCTCCGTCACCTTCCAGAACTATTTCCGTCTCTATGGACGCCTGGCCGGCATGACCGGTACCGCGCTGACCGAAGCGGACGAATTCTACGACATCTACAAGCTGGGCGTGGTCGAGATCCCGACCAACCGGCCGATCGCGCGGATCGACGAGGAAGACAGCGTCTACCGGACCGCCGGCGAAAAATACGACGCCGTCATCGCCGAGATCAAAGACGCGGTGAAGCGCGGCCAGCCAGTGCTGGTCGGCACCGCCTCGATCGAAAAATCCGAATACCTGTCGGACCTCCTGACCGAAGCGAAGGTGAAGCACCAGGTGCTGAACGCCCGCTATCACGAGCAGGAAGCCTACATCATCGCCGATGCCGGTGTGCCGGGTGCCGTGACCATCGCCACCAACATGGCCGGCCGCGGGACCGACATCCAGCTGGGCGGCAATCTGCAGATGCGTCTGGATGCCTGGAAGGCCGAGCAGGCCGAAAAGGGCAAGGAACCGACCGAGATCGAGATTGCCAAACAGACCGACAAGCTGAAGGCGGAGATTGCCGACGCCAAGAAGAAGGCGCTGGATGCCGGCGGCCTCTTCGTGCTCGGCACGGAACGCCATGAAAGCCGCCGGATCGACAACCAGCTGCGCGGCCGGACCGGCCGTCAGGGGGATCCGGGCCGCTCCAAATTCTACATCTCCGTCCAGGATGACCTGCTGCGCATCTTCGCGCCGGAACGTCTGGACGGCATCATGCGCACGCTGGGCATGAAAGAGGGTGAGGCCATCGAACACCCCTGGATGTCCAAAGCCCTGGAGACCTCCCAGAAGAAGGTCGAACAGCGCAATTTCGACATCCGCAAGAACGTCCTCAAATACGATGACGTGATGAACGACCAGCGCAAGGCCGTGTTCGAGCAGCGCATCGAATTCATGACCGCCGATGACGTGTCCGACGTGATCAAGGACATGCGCCAGCAGACCGTCGAAGACCTCGTCGAGGCTCACATCCCGCCCAAGGCCTATGCCGACCAGTGGGATGTCGAAGGCCTGACCCAAGAGGTGAAGGAACAGCTGGGCCTCGACCTGCCGATCGCCGAATGGGCGCAGGAAGAAGGCATCGCGGAAGACGAGATCCTCGAGCGCATCTCCTCCGCCGCCGACCGCGCCTTCGCCGAGAAGGCCGCCACGGCCGGTCCGGAACTGATGCGCCGCATCGAGAAATCCATCCTGCTGCAAGCCATCGACATCAATTGGCGCGAGCACCTGCAGAACCTGGATGCGATGCGGTCCATGATCGGCCTGCGCTCCTACGCCCAGCGCAATCCGCTCAACGAGTTCAAGAGCGAGGCCTTCTCGCTGTTCGAACGGATGATGGACAATCTGCGCGGTGAAGTGACCCGCCAGCTGATGATCATCCGCTTCGAGCGCCAGCCGGCACCGCCGCCCCAGCCGGAAGGCATGAAGGAAACCCATATCGACCCCAGCACGGGCCGCAATGAGATGGCACCGCCGTCCGGCGCGGCTCCGGCCGCCCGCGCCCCGCGCATGACGGCGCCGCGTTCGGCCCAGACCATCGACCCGGCCAATCCGGAGACCTGGGGCCGTGTCGCCCGCAACCAGGCCTGCCCGTGCGGTTCCGGCAAGAAGTACAAGCATTGCCATGGCGCCGTCGGCGAGGCCTCTGCCTAGGCATGAGCGAGCTGGTCCTCCGCCCTGCCCGTCCGGGCGAGGAAGATGCCCTGTCCAAGCTGTGCCTGAAGTCCAAGGCGTATTGGGGCTATGACGCGGCCTTCATGGCCGCGGTCTCGCCCTATCTCAAGATCACGTCCGAGGCGATCGCGGCCGGACTGACCACGGTGGCCGAGCTGGACGACGGCACGCTGCTGGGCGTCTGCCAGATCGAGCCCGGCAGTTCCAAGGGCTCGCTGGACCTGCTTTTCGTCTCCCCCGAAGCCATCGGCACCGGGGCCGGCCGCGCCCTGTTCGAGGATGCCAAGGACAAGCTGCGCGCTGCCGGCGATACGGTGATGACCATTCTCTCCGACCCCTATGCGGAACCGGCCTATATCCATATGGGCGCGCGCCGGGTCGCCATGCGGCCGTCGGACGTGTTCAAGGGGCGCGAACTGCCCTGGCTGGAAGTCGACCTTCAGGCATGAGCCGGCCGGTCCTGCACCTGTTGTGCGGCAAGATCGCTTCGGGCAAATCCACCCTGGCCGCCCGGCTGGGCGATCGCGACGGTACGCTGCTGATCCGCGAAGATGCCTTCATGTCCGCCCTCTATCCGGACGAGATCCATACGCTGGACGATTTCCGGCGCCGGACGGCGCATCTGGAGACGGCGCTGAAGCCCCACATCACCGCCATCCTGCAGGCAGGTCTCGATGTGGTGCTGGATTTCCACGCCAATACGCGCGCCCGCCGCGACTGGGCCCGGTCCATCGTGACAGAGGCCGGTGCCGACGCGGTCCTGCACTGGATCGATGTGCCGGATGAGGTCTGCAAGGCCCGGCTTCGGGCCCGCAATGCGGCGGGTACGCATGAATACGAAGCCTCGGACGCGATTTTCGATCAGTTCACGGCGCATTTCCTGCCGCCACAGCCGGATGAAGGCTGGACCGTGGAGACTGTCCGGTTTGACGAATCCGCCTCCCGCTAGGCCTTCGGTCCGGTTTGCAGGCGGCAAGTTTTTGCAGTGACCGAAGAATAAATTAGGCCACGGATCTTCAAACTGAATGAGGTTTCAAGTCCATACATTCCGCTTGGAAAATGGCACCGGTGTCAGCCCGCTCAACTGGTTCGCAAAAAAACGGCAAGTAAATTATGGCATTAGCGAAAAGGCGGCGCCGCTGCCATATCCCTGCAGCCCGCTCAACAATTTCCCCTGATGCGAGAATTGACCTTAGACCGCTGAAACATAAGGCCTTTGAGTAAGATTCTATTTGTCGCAATTTAAAACCTGCCGTTAAGAAATTGATAGCCAGTGTGCGCCCCGGCAAGGCTGTTTTGTTGGGGAATGAAATGCGGCATCTCTCGCTGACCTGGAAGTTCGGACTGATTGTTGTGGCCGGTTGTGTCGCTCTGGGCGCGGTGCTCGGCGTGGCCGCCAGCCTGGAAAGTCGCGCGACCTCTCGCGGCGCGGCCGAACTGCGCCTGTCCGCGCTGGCCAATGAGCGCCGGGACATTCTGCGCGACTATCTGGAAAGCATTGAAGCCGACCTGTCCCTGACGGCCGCCAATCCCAACACCCACCGCGCCCTGGCCGCCTTCAGCGAAGGCTGGAACGATCTGGGTAGCGGTGCACAGGCCCGCTTGCAGGACCTCTACATCACGCAGAACCCCCACCCGCTGGGTGAGAAGGAAAATCTGGACGCGGCGGCGGACGGGTCAGCCTATTCCCAGGCCCATGCCACCTACCACCCCTGGTTCCGCGCCTTCCTGCGCGAGCGCGGCTATTACGACATCTTCCTGTTCGATACGCAGGGCAATCTGGTCTACTCCGTCTTCAAGGAGCTGGACTACGCCACCAATCTGCGCACCGGCGAATACCGGGCGACCGATCTGGGCAATGCCTTCCGCAATGCGGCTTCCGGCGCGGCCGGATCCGTCAGCTTCTTTGACTTCGCCCCCTACGCGCCCAGCCATGGCGCACCGGCCAGCTTCATCTCCACCCCGCTGCAGGATGCCAACGGCGCCTTCATCGGCGTCCTCGCCTTCCAGATGCCGATCGACCGGCTGAACCACGTCATGGGCATGGAAGCCGGGCTGACCGAGACCGGCGAAGCCTATGCCTTCGGTGAAAATGGTCTTCTTCGGACCCAGGCCCGTTTTGCCGGGGACGGGGCCATCCTCAATACGCGCGTGCCTGACAGCCTCTTGGCCCATGCCCTGTCAGAGACGGACCACATCGCCGAGCTGGACGATTATCACAATGTCCACGTCATCGCGGCGACGGAACATCTCGACTTCCATGGTGTGCGCTGGGGCATTGCGGTGACCGAAGCCCTGGATGCGGCCATGGCGCCGGCCTACCGGCTGCAATGGCAGATCGCTGGCCTGACCCTGTTGTCCGTGGTTATCATCGGCGGCCTCGGCCTGTGGCTCGCCCGGCGCGTGGCCCGTCCCCTGCAGGAAATCTGTGCGGCGACCGAGACCATCGGCTCAGGCCAGTTCGACACGGATGTGCCCTACCAGACGGCGCTCGACGAAGTCGGCTCGCTGGCGCGCGCAGTGGACCAGTTCCGCCGCAATGGCCTGGAGAAGGCCGCAGCGGACTACGCCAAGTCCAAGGCCGACCAGCGTGACCAGCAACGCCGCGATCGCATCGAAAGCCTCGTCGCCGGCTTCCGGGACAGCGCGTCGGAAATCATCGCCACCCTGTCCAGCGCCGCGACCGAGTTCACCCAATCAGCACAGACGCTGAGCCACACCGCCGAAATGACCGCCGACCAGGCCCGCTCCGCGGCCGAAGCCTCGGTCACGGCGAC
>NZLV01000195.1 GCA_002694345.1 Maricaulis sp. | reverse complement strand
TCTGCGCTGATGGAGTCGCTGAGCGAGACGGAACGGTCCCCGGGCCGGGTTGACCAGGAAGAGGCGCGCGAAATCCTCAAAGTGCTGGATGAGCAATTGGCCATCCTCGCCGTGCAGCGTGCCAAGCTCTCCGCCATTGCGTCCGGGGAAATGGTCGACACGGACGGCGAAATGCCGGACGGTGCGGGCAGCTAGGTCCGGTCCGGACTTCAGTCTCGCGCCTGTCGATTGTCACGAACCATGAAACGCATTCTGGATTTCATCCTTCGCATGGATGCCCGCGCGGCCCGCGCGATCGGCGTTTCGATCGCGCTGTTTGCCGTGGTCGGCGTGGTCTTCCTGCTGGGGCGGTTCGTGCTGGATGTGGAGCCGGGGGCGGCGAGCGACTGGTTCGCGGACATGGCGGGGCGCTGGTATGCGCTGCCGGTCACGATCATTGTCTTCACGCTCCTGTCCTTCCTGGGAGCCCCGCAATTCGGTCTGATGGCCGCGGCGATTGTCGCTTTCGGCCCGGTCCTGGGTTCTCTCTACGCCTGGATTGCGACCCTGTTTGCCGCCTCGGTGAATTTCTTCATGGGGCGGCTGTTCGGCGCCCGGGTGCTGCAGCGCTATGGCGGGGACTGGGCCAACCGGATTTCCAGCTTTATCGGCCGCAACGGCCTTCTGGCCGCCATGCTGGTGCGTTGGGTGCCGTCGGGTCCTTTCATTGTCGTCAATATGGGGTTCGGCATTGCCCGCACACCGTTCTGGGCCTTCTTCCTGGGTACGGCGATGGGCACGGGGCCCAAGATCATCGTGGTCGGTCTGGCCGGGCAAAGCATTCTGGCCATGCTGTCAGAAGGCCAGCTCATGCTGGGTATTGCGCTCCTGGTGGCGGTGGCGGGCTGGATCGGGGTCATGCTGATGGCCCGCAAATGGCTGCGCCGTCATCGCGGCTCACCGACTGACGAAGCCTGATTTCGGCCATAACCCCGCCTTAAATCTTTTGCTTACATCTGCGGGCGGTTGGTTCGCGCCCCTTGCAATATCGGGCGGACCATCGCACAAGAAAAACATGTTGCACCGCGGCTTTGCCGCCACACACCCGAATTTTGCACGCTCATGCTCAATAGCCTTTTCGGTTTGCTCTCCGCGGATATCGCGATCGACCTTGGTACCGCCAACACGCTGGTCTATGTCAAAGGCCGTGGCGTCGTCCTGAATGAACCCTCTGTCGTGGCCTACAAGGTCGAGAAGGGGCGCAAGCATGTTCAGGCCGTTGGTGCCGAGGCCAAGCTCATGCTCGGCAAGACGCCGGGCAATGTGGAAGCCATCCGCCCGATGCGCGATGGCGTGATCGCCGACTTCGATGTCGCCGAGGAAATGATCAAGCACTTCATCCAGAAAGTGCACAATCGCCGCGCCATGGTGTCGCCGCAGGTTGTGATCTGCGTGCCGTCGGGTGCGACGGCCGTGGAACGCCGCGCGATCCATGAGAGTGCCCTGGGTGCGGGTGCCCGCAAGGTTTACCTGATCGATGAACCGATGGCGGCTGCCGTCGGTGCCGGCCTGCCGATCGACGAGCCGACCGGCTCCATGATTGTGGATATCGGCGGCGGCACGACGGAAGTGGCCGTGATGTCCCTGTCCGGCATCGTCTATTCGCGCTCCGTGCGCGTCGGCGGTGACAAGATGGACGAGGCGATCATCAACTATATCCGCCGCTCCGCGAACCTGCTGATCGGTGAGACCTCCGCCGAGCGGATCAAGAAGGAAATCGGGTCGGCCATGCCGCCGGTGAAGGGCGAAGGCCTGTCGCTGGACATCAAGGGCCGCGACCTGATGAATGGCGTGCCGCGCGAGATTGCCGTCACCGAAGCCATGATTGCCGACAGTCTTTCCGAGCCGGTCGAGCAGATCGTGGAAGCCGTGAAGCAGGCGCTGGAAGCCACGCCGCCGGAACTGGCGGCCGATATCGTCGACAAGGGTATTGTGCTGACGGGCGGGGGCGCGCTGCTGCGCAATCTCGACACCGAGCTGCGCGAGCGGACCGGTCTGCCGGTCAGCCTGGCCGATGAAGCCCTGTCCTGCGTCGTGCTGGGCTGTGGCAAGGCCGTTGAAGATCTGCGTGTCTGGCGGCCCATCCTGTCTGAAGCCGTCTAAGCCAACATACCGGGGGTAATCTCACGCCGGGGGTAGAAGGAGTGAGTCGGTGGCGTCCAGGCGATCGACACGAAACGACAATGATCAGCGTGTCACGTTTTCGCGGCCGCTCTTCATCGCCCTTCTGGTCGTGTCCGGTGCCCTGATTGCCTTTGACCGGCCTGCGTCCCGCTCTGACGCGTTCGGCGCGTTCCGCGCGGCTTTCACCGATCTGGCTGCCCCGCTGCTCGAGCTGGGCGCCCAACCCATCCGTTCTGTGAAGGGCATCGGCCCCTATTTCCGCCGCCAGGGCGACCTGGCCGAGGAAAACGCCCGTCTGCGCCAGCAATTGATCGAAGCGCGCTATTGGGAAGACCTCGCTTACCGCCAGCGCGACCGGATCGAGATCTATGAAGACGCGCTGGACGTCGAAACCCCGATGATCGAGGACCGGATCGGCGCCTGGACCGTGGCCGACCCGCAGGGCCCCTTCGTGCAGGCCCGCCTCATTGGCCGCGGTCTGGAAGCCGGGATCCGCGATGGCTATCCGGTGATCAATCTCTACGGCCTGGTGGGCCGGGTCTATGAGACCGGGCGCCGCTCGGCGCGCGTGCTTCTGTTGACCGATCTGAACTCCCGCATCCCGGTGATGGCCGACCGGTCCAATGCGCGTGCCATCCTGATCGGCGACAATTCGGACTATCCGCGCCTGGAATATGTCGGCCGCGCGCCGGACCTGCAGGAAGGTGACCGGATCGTCTCCTCCGGCGATGGCGGCATCCTGCCGCGCGGCCTGCCGGTCGGCGAGGCGATCCAGACGCGCAGCGGCGAATGGCGTGTGCGCCTCTATTCCGACCAGGCTCCGGTCGATTTCGTCTGGGTCTGGCCCTATCAGCGCATTGTGCCGCCGGATCAGGAACCCGATGAGACCGATCTGCAATTGCCGCCGGCCAGCCTGCCCGTGATCGTCGAACCGCCCCAGACGGATGCCGGTGAGGCGGAAGCGGTTGCGCCGGAAGCCGATGCCACGGTGGAGGAGCAGCCATGAGGAAGCCGACCGACCGTCAATCACCCTGGCTGGCTGCGCTGGGCTGTGTCCTGTCCATCCTGCTCGCGCTGATCATGCAGGCCGCTCCGACCCGCCTTGTGGACGGGGTCAATATCATGCCGACCTGGCCGCTGGTGGCGATCTTCCTGTGGTCCGGCGTGCGCCCGCAATTCATGCCGCCGATCGCGATCTTTGCCATCGGATTGACGCAGGACCTGCTGACGGGTGCTCCGATGGGCGTATGGGCGCTGTCTTATCTGATCGCGATTGCCGCCTTCCGCTTCCGCGGTGAGGACGGCATGCCGCGCGACCTGCCGCCGGTCATCCTGCGGTTCGCCGGAACGCTCTTGCTGGCCCATGGCATCGCCTTCACGGCCGGAAGCTTCGCACTCGAGCAGATGGCCGACCTGCAGCCCCTGATCATCGAGATCGTGGCGACCCTGTTGATGTTCCCGCTGGTCGCCTATCTGGTGCTGCGCCGCCGCCGCGGCGGGCGCACGGGCTTCATCGGAGGATGATCGCGAACCCTCATGCGTGCTGACCGTCAGGAACAGGATCTGAAATTCACCCGCCGGGCGCTGATCATGTCAGGCCTGGGCGGTGTGGCGTTCACGGGTCTGGCCGGCCGGCTCTACGCGCTCCAGGTGCTGGAGAATGAGCGTTATCGCCTCCTGTCCGAGGACAACCAGTTCAACTACTACCTCCTGCCGCCTTCGCGCGGCCGGATCCTGGACCGGTTCGGCGTGCCGATCGCGGAGAACCGGGACAGCTATCGCGCGCTCCTGGTACCGGAACAGGCCGGCGATCTGGAAGAGGCGCTGGACCGTCTCGCGCAATACATGCCGCTGAGCGACTACACGCGGAACCGCATCCTGCGGACGGCGCGCCAGCAGGAACGTTTCCGGGCCATCACCATCGAGGATGATCTGGACTGGCAGACCTTCTCGGCGATCAATCTCAATGCGCCGGACCTGGCGGGGATCACGCCGGATGTCGGCGAGGTGCGCGCCTATCCCTATGGGGCGGCCTTTGCGCATGTCGTGGGCTATGTGCAATCGCCCAATGACGAGGACATCCTCAATAATCCGCGCGAGGCCGAGCGCCTGCTGCGTCACCCGGGTTTCCGGATCGGCAAGACCGGTGTGGAGAGCGCGCGTGAGATGGATTTGCGCGGTTCGGCCGGGGCGCTGAAGACCGAGGTGAATGCGCGCGGCCGTGTGATCCGCGAATTGCCCGACCAGTCCGAACCGCCCGAAGCGGGACAGGATGTGGTGATGACGCTGGATGCAGACATCCAGCGTTTCGCCCATGAGCGGCTGGGGCAGGAAGCGGCCTCGGCCGTGGTGATGGACGTGAATACGGGCGAGCTGATCGCCCTGGTGTCCACGCCCAGTTTTGATCCCAATCTCTTTGTTGGCGGTATCTCGGTGCGCGACTATGCGGCGCTGCGCGAGAATGACCACAACCCGCTCTTCCACAAATCGATCCAGGGGACCTATCCGCCCGGGTCGACCTTCAAGGCCGTGGTCGCGGCCGCCGCGCTGGAACATGGTCTGGTCGATACAAGCGAGACGATCCGCTGTACCGGATCGACCCGGCTGGGGCCGCGCGAGTTCCACTGCTGGCGGCGCCAGGGGCACGGCTCGGTCAATCTGCACGAGGCGGTGAAGACCTCGTGCGATATCTTCTTCTATGAAATGGCCGACCGGCTGGGCATTGACCGGCTGTATGATATGGCCGTGCGTTTCGGCGTCGGCCAGGAGTTCGATATCGGGATTTCCGGGGTGCGCTCCGGTTTGATGCCGAACCCGGCCTGGCTGCGGGGTCGCTATAACGAACCCTGGACGACCGGGCACACCTATAATGTCGGGATCGGGCAGGGCGCGGTGTCGATGTCGCCGCTGCAGCTGGCGGTCATGACGGCGCGCGTCGCCTCGGGGCGGGCGGTGGAGCCGACCCTGTACCGCAATGCGCTGGCGCGACCGGCGCCCTATATCGGCCTGTCCGAAGACGCCCTCAACCTGGTACGCAATGGGCTTCGCAGCGTGGTGCATGAGCCGGGCGGGACCTCTTTCTCCCTGGGTGGTCTGGGCATTGAGGGCGTCGAGATGGCCGGCAAGACCGGCACGGCCCAGGTCTATTCCATCACCGCTGAAGAGCGGGCAGCCGGTGTGCGCGACCAGGAAGATCTGCCCTGGCGCCTGCGCGACCATGGCCTGTTCATGTGCTACGCGCCGGCTGACCGGCCCAAATATGCCTGTGTGGTCGTGGTTGAGCATGGCGGCGGCTCCAGCGCGGCCACGCGGCCGGCGCGGGACATCCTGCGCCGTGTCGTGGCCCGCGACCCGTCGAGCCGGGCCGGCGTGTTCGCCGATATCTCCAATTCACGGCGGGGAGGTGCCTGATGGCGGTTTTCCGCGAGACCGTGCCGCGCGATTTGCAGGGCAAGCTGATGGAGCTGAACTGGACGCTGGTCCTGCTTCTGGTGCTCCTGGGGCTGGCCGGCGTCGGCATGCTTTATTCGGTCGGCGGCGGCAGCTGGTCGCCCTGGGCGTTGAACCACATGATCCGTCTGGCCGTCGGCCTTGTGGCCATGGTGGTGATCGCGATGTTCCCGCCCCGCTTCTGGATGGGCGTGTCCTATCCGGTCTATGTCGTGGCGCTGCTTCTGCTGGTGCTTGTGGAAGTGATGGGCGTGTCGATCAATGGCGCCCAGCGCTGGGTGGATCTTGGACCGATCCGGGTGCAGCCCTCCGAGATCATGAAACTGGCGATCGTGTTCGCCCTGGCACGCTATTACCATGACCTGCCGACGGAAAAGGTGACGTCGATATCCGGCCTTCTGCCACCGATGATGCTGATCGGTGCGCCGGCCGTCCTGATCCTGGGGCAGCCGGATTTGGGCACGACGCTGTTGCTTGCGGCGACCGGGGTGGCGGTGATCTTCATGGCCGGGTTGAGCTGGTGGTTCATCCTGGTGGTCGGCGGGATCGGCCTGTTCGGGATTGTCGGCGTGGGGCTCTACGGGCTGGAGAACATTCTGGCGGAGTACCAGATGGACCGGGTGCGCGCCTTCACCAACCCGGATTTTGATCCGCTGGGGATCAATTACCACCCCAATCAGGCGGTGATCACGCTGGGGTCCGGCGGCATGACCGGGAAGGGCTTCCTGGAAGGGACCCAGTCCAAGCTGGGCTATCTGCCGGAGATGCAGACCGACTACATCTTCACGGCCCTGGGCGAGGAATTCGGCTTCGTCGGCGGCATTTCCATCCTGGCGATCAATGCGCTGATCATGGCGCAGGCCGTGGCGATTGCGGTTTCCTGCAAGAGCCCCTTCCTGCGCCTGCTGACCATCGGCATCACGACGACCTATGCTTCCTACGTCTTCATCAATGTCGGCATGGTGTCCCGCCTTCTGCCCGTGGTCGGCGTGCCCCTGCCGCTGATTTCCTATGGCGGTACTGTGGTGCTCGCGGTGCTGGCCGGGTTCGGCCTGATCCTGGGGGCTCACATCCACCGCAATGCGGAACCGCCGCGAGGGGCCGGCCTGTTCGGCTGATTTGCCGCGCTGGCGAAGCCTGCTTGACCAATCGGGGCGGTTGGGGAAGTGTGCCCGGCAATTTTGTAAGGGGTGCGCGCCCGGTTGCGGCGCGCTTTTTCAGGGGAGAATTTCATGGCGGCAACACCAGCCGGCCAGCACGCACACTGGTCTTCTCGATTTGCATTCATTCTCGCCGCGGTGGGTTCCGCGGTCGGTCTGGGCAATCTCTGGCGATTCCCGTTCATGACGGGACAGAATGGCGGTTCCGCCTTCGTCCTGATCTATATCGGTTGTGTCGTCCTGTTCGCCATTCCGGTTCTGATGGCGGAAATCGCCATCGGCCGCCATGCGCAACAATCGGCGATCTCGTCGACCCGGAAAATGGCTCAGGAGGCCGGAAAATCGGCCAAGTGGGCCATTGTCGGCTGGGTGTGTACCGCAGGCGGTTTCCTGATCTTGACGACCTATTCCGTCATCGCCGGCATGGTCATGGCCTATTCGGCTTCCGGTTTCCTGGGCGGGTTCTCCCAGCCGGATGGCGCGACCATGTTCTATGGCGACAATGGCGCCAAGCTGATCTGGCACGCCATCTTCATGGTCATCACCGTGCTCATCGTGGCGCGGGGCCTGAAGGGCGGGATCGAACAGGTGGCGACGATCCTGATGCCGCTCTTCTTCGTCGTGCTGATCGGCCTGACCATTTACTCGCTGGCCAGCGGCAATGCCGGTGATGCCATTGCCTATCTGTTCACGCCGGACTTCTCGGCAGTGACGGGCAACACGTTCGTGGCCGCGCTGGGCCAGGCCTTCTTCTCGGTCTCGGTCGCCTCGGCCATCATGATCACCTACGGCTCCTACCTGTCCAAGGACTCCAATATCGGTTCCTCCTCGGTGATGATCGCCTCGGCGGACACCCTGGTGGCGCTGATCGCCGGCCTGATGATCTTCCCGATCGTCTTCATGGTGGGCATGGACCCGGCTGCGGGCATGGGGCTGATCTTCACCGCGCTGCCGGCCGTGTTCGCCGACATGCCGGCGGGCAATATCATCGGTGGTGCCTTCTTCGCGCTGGCTTTCATCGCGGCAGTGACGTCCTCGATTTCCCTGCTGGAAGGCACGGTGGCCTTCATCGAGGAGCATTCCGACTTCTCGCGTCCGACGGCAGCGACCCTGCTGGGCTTCTTCGCCTTCATGATCGGCGCGGGTGCGGTCTATTCCGACGCCTTTGCCGGTGAATTTGTCGACTGGCTGTCCGGCTCCTTCCTGCTGCCGCTCGGCGGTCTGCTGGTGGCCGTGTTTGCCGGTTGGGTGATCCCGAAATCGCTGATGCGCCAGGAGCTGAGCCATGCCTCGAACGGGCTGTTCGGCTTCTTCCACTTCTGCGTGAAGTACGTGGTGCCGCCGGCCATCGGCGTCATCCTGCTGCTGGGCTTGGATGCCAAGTTCAATGGCGGTGCCGTCGGCGCACTGCTCGGACTGGGCTAGGTCAGACGGGTCGCAAAGGCGTCGGTGGCGCGCACCAGCGCGTCCACCACGCCTGGCTCGCCTGCGGCATGACCGGCATCGCCGATCATCTGCAGTCGGGCGCGTGGCCAGGCCCGGGCAAGCGCCCAGGCCGAGCGGGGCGGGGTGACGACGTCATACCGGCCCTGCACGATGATCCCGGGCAATTGATTGAAACGGTCGGCCTCCTCAAGCAGGAGGCCGTCGCGTTCAAAGAAGCCCTTGTTCACGAAATAATGCGTTTCCAGACGGGCCAGTGCATCGGCGCGGATCGGGTCGGCCAGCGGGGCTGACGGGTCGCCGGCCATGGAGATGAGCGCGCTTTCCCAACGCGCCCAGGCCAGGGCATCGGGGCGGCGGCGGACCAGGTCCGGCTCGGCCAGGCGTTCGTAATAGGCCTTGATGATGTCGTCGCGCTCTTCCGGCGCCAACGGGTCGACCAGGCGCTCCCAGGCATCGGGGAAGAGCATGTTGGCGCCCTGGCGGTAGAACCAGTCCAGCTCGATCTGGGTGCACAGGAAAACGCCGCGCAGGACCAGGCCGAGGCAGCGATCCGCATGCTCGCGGGCATAGGCCAGTGACAGGGTCGCGCCCCAGGACCCGCCGAAGACCAGCCATTGATCCACGCCCATGTGGACACGGATCTTCTCGATATCCTCAACGAGTTTCTGCGTGGTGTTGTTCTCCAGCGAGCCGTGCGGCGTGGAGCGGCCACAGCCGCGCTGGTCGAACAGGATGATGCGATAGCGGCGTGGATCGAAGAAACGGCGCAGGGCCGGAGAGACCCCGCCGCCGGGGCCGCCATGCAGCGTGACCACCGGAATGCCATCGGGACGACCGCACTCCTCGACGTAGAGCTCGTGTCCGTCGCCGACCGGGAGATGGAAACTCCGCAACGGACGGATCGGCGGATAGAGCAGGCGTCGTGTGTAGGAGGCGTCCATGGGATCAGTGTGCTGTTAGCGGCTCGTAAACGCAATAAACGATAGCCTAATCATAGCTATCCCGATATCCTCTGCGAGGATTGGGGCAAATCTACGATTACGGGACAATATGACCGCTGTTCGGTTCGCATGTGTGGCTTTAGCCGCGTCCTTTGCTCTCGCGGCCTGTGCCAGCGCGCCCATTTCGGTTTCTGCCCGGTCTGATGCTGCTCTCAGCCAGATGTCTCCTGCCCATGGCGACCTGACGCGCGCCGCCCGTGCGCTCGACGAGGCGGCACGGGGCAATGGCTGGATCGCGGACGAGAGCGCGATGCAGGCGGCCATGCGCTGGGTGGGAATGGGTGGTGATGACGCCGCCGCAGACAGCGCTCATGAAAATTCTGGTGTCGCACGCTATCTCGCCGCGCATGACTTCACGTCGATTGAGGCTGCGGACCTGGTTCCGACCCTGTCGAGCGAATTGCGTCTGGCCTATGCCCTGGCGAGTGATGTGGATGCCGCAGCTGTCAGCCTTGTCGGTGCCCAAGGTGGTCAGTCGCGCGCTGCGCTGAGCCGTAGCCTGGGCGATGTGGAAACGGCCCTGACTCAGACCCGTGATACGCTGGCCCTGTTTGATGCCGTGGTAGCAGCGCTGCCGTCTGCAGTGGATGGCGATACGCTGGCCGGTCTGATCATTGACCGCGACCTGCTGGCCGGACGGGCGGACACGCTGCGTCAGCGGGCCGATGACCTCGCCGAGATCCGCCGCAACTTCCAGGCCAACGCCGGGCTGTCCTGATGCTCCATCCTGATGACGTGAAAGGCTTCCTCGATCCTGTGGAAGGCGAGGCGCTGGCACGCTATGCCGGCGAAGCTGCCAAGCTGGGGCCGGTGCTGGAGATCGGTACCTATTGCGGCAAGTCCGCGCTCTATCTCGGCCCCGCGGTTCGCGAGGCGGGCAGTGTGCTCTACACGCTCGACCATCACCGGGGTTCCGAGGAACACCAGCCGGGTGAGGGCTATCACGATCCCGAGCTCTACAATGCCGACCTGGGAGTGGTGGAGACGCTGCCGGCCCTGCGCGAGACCCTGTTCAAGGCGGATCTGGAAGACTGCGTGATCCCGGTGATCGGCAAGTCCAAGACCGTGGCCGCGCACTGGGCCACGCCGCTGGGCATGGTCTTCATCGATGGCGGGCACTCCATGGAGGCGGCTCTGGCCGATTATCGCGGCTGGGCGTCCAAGGTCGTCACCGGCGGCCTGCTGGCCATCCATGACGTTTTCCCGAACCCGGAAGATGGTGGCCGTCCGCCCTATGAGATCTGGAAGCTGGCTGTGGCGTCCGGCCTGTTTGAACAGGTCAGTCGGACAGGAACGCTGGAAGTGCTTCGCCGCCTGCCTTAGCCGGTGTTTCGGAGACCCAGTTGCGGACCAGAAGGTCTGATCCCGGGCTGAGCCCGTCCAGCGCATCGGCCGCCAGGATCAGGGCGCCCGAGGTCCAGCTGGGACGTTCGAACGGCCAGACAATGTTTTCCTCGAACTGCCAGCCCATCCAGTATCCGCCTTGCTTGGCGCGCAGCGGGGCGAGGTTCTCGATCAGGCTGCGGGCCTGTTCCGCCTTGCCGGCCGCGAGGCAGGCGAGGGCGAGCTCGGCCGTTTCAGCGGCTGTGACCCAGGGTTGGTCGGCGACACAGCGGCAGCCCAGCCCCGGTTCCACGAAGTCCGTCCAGCGGGCATA
>NZLV01000194.1 GCA_002694345.1 Maricaulis sp. | reverse complement strand
GACGAGCCAGGTTTCCAGCGCGATATCGTTCAAGTTCATCTGTCTGTCCTGTGTTTGCGCATATTCTGCGTGAGTCGGCGATCAGCGGCCAGCATCGCACCTGCGCGCGACAAAAGCTGACACCCCCTGCGAGGCGAAACCGGCCCGTCTTTTGCTTCAGGCAGGAGAGAGGGACCAGGGAGGCACGCGTTGCGCACGCGGATCGTTTCAATCGAGGACATGAGCGCCGCAGAGATTGTTCTGTGGAATGACTGGGCGTGCCAGGATGGCCAGCTTGTCAGCCCCTATCTGCGCTTTGAATTCGCCGAAATCGTCGCCCGCACGCGTCAGGATGTGCGGGTCGCCATTCTGGAAGACGAGACCGGCATCGCCGGCTTCTTCCCGCATCATGCGCCCTGTGGCGGCATTATCCGCCCGGTTGGCGCCCCGATGAGCGACTACCAGGGCATTGTCGGACGCCCCGGCGCCCGTTTCGATGTCGGCCAGCTGGTCCGGGCCTGCGGCACCTCCGCGCTCGTCTTCGACAATTGGCACTGTCCCAAAGGGGGCCTTCCCCGCTCGCGGCAGGAGCGGGATGGCAGTGTCGTGGTCGATCTCAAGCACGGGGCGGAGGCCTATTTCGCCGAGCGCCGCAGCCTTCACAAGGACCACTTCAAGAAAACCGCCCGCCGCCAGCGGGCCGCCGAGCGCGATTTCGGCCCGGTCCGGGTCGAGCTGGGCGACCCCAAGGGCGAGGCCTTTGCCCAGCTGCAGGCCTGGAAGTCGGAACAATATGTCACGACCGGCAAGCTGGACGTGTTCTCGATCGGCTGGGTGCAGGACGTGTTGCGCGATCTGCGCCGCCGGGAAGGCCAGGAATTTTCAGGCCTGACCGCCGCGCTTTGGTTCGGCGACCGTTTGGCCGCGGTCGAGTTCGGCCTGGTCGGTGGCGATGTCTATCATTCCTGGTTCCCGGCCTATGACCCGGAACTGGCGAAATACTCGCCCGGCCTGCTCCTGCTGCACGGCCTGTTCGAACAGGCGCATGAGCGTGGCCTCAGCCGGATTGATCTGGGCCGCGGCGGTGCGCACTACAAAAAATACTATGCCAGCTATGAGATCCCGCTGGATCAGGGCCGCCTGCTGGTTCCCGGCCTGGCCTCGGCCGGCATTCTGAGCTGGGAAATGACCGAACGCCTGGCGGGCGTGATGCCGGACCGTCTGGCCAGTCTGCCGGTCCGCCTGCGCCGGCGCTGGTCACAGGTCTCCGCCTTCCAGCCCCGGCTGGCGCCACGCCTGGCCAGTTTCACGGCCTCCATCTCGCTTTGAACAGATGAGCGCAACCATTCCGCGATTGCCCCCTTCATTCCGCCACAACCCGTCCATAAAATCAGGGCAAGCGGCTGGAGTGATCGCAAATGCGCGCCATGGTGACCTGTCTGACCCTGTCCATCCTGACCGGACTGGCGGCCCTGCCCGCACAGGCCCAGACGGATATCCAGGAGACGGAGCAGGCCGACTTCACCCTGGTCACGCTGGCGGACGGGCTGGACCATCCCTGGTCCCTGGCCCCCCTGCCCAATGGCGATTTCCTGGTGTCCGAACGCCCCGGCCGGCTGCGCTATGTCGCAGAGGGCCGCTTGCGGCCGGAACCGGTGACCGGCCTGCCGGATATCCTGGCCGACAATCAGGGCGGCCTGCTGGGACTGGCCCTGCATCCCGAATTCGAGACCACACGCTGGGTCTATTTCGCCTTTTCCGAGGGCACATCCAGCGCCAATCATACGGCCCTGGGCCGCGGCCGCCTCAGCGAGGACGGCACATCACTGGAGGCGGTCGAGACTCTCTTCCGCGTTAATATCGACAAGGCGCGGGGCTATCATTTCGGCGGCCGCATCGCCTTCCTGGCCGACGGAACCCTGATCCTCAGCCTGGGCGATGGCGGCCTGTACCGCGACGAAGCCCAGAACCTGTCCAACCATCTGGGCACGATCATCCGTCTCAATGAGGACGGCACCGTCCCCTTCGACAATCCGTTTGCCTCGGCCCGCGGCGCACAGCCGGAAATCTATTCCTGGGGCCACCGGAATGTGCAGGGGATCGCCATCAATCCGCAAACCGGATCGGTCTGGGTCAATGAGCACGGTCCGCGGGGCGGCGACGAGATCAACCTGCTCCGCTCCGGACGGAATTATGGTTGGCCGGTGATTTCCTACGGCATCAATTACGATGGCACGCCGGTCTCCGACGCGACCCATGCAGAGGGCATGGAACAGCCGATCTGGTTCTGGGATCCCTCGATCGCGCCGTCGGCCATGGCCTTTTATGAAGGCGATGAGTTTCCGGACTGGCAAGGCGACCTGTTCATCGGCGCGCTCGCCGGCGAGCATCTGGTGCGTTTCGAGGTCGAGGGCGACCGGATCATTTCCACCGAAAACCTGCTGGCCGATTGGGGCGAACGCATCCGGGAGGTGAGCCTGGGCCCGGACGGGCATCTCTACCTGCTGACGGATTCCCGCGAAGGTCGCCTGGTGCGGCTCGACCGGGTCATTCCCTAGCCGCGCATATCGGTGAGCTTGCGCCCCTCCGCGACATTGCGGAGCAGGTAGACGGCCGGCGTGTCGAGCACCGCCACCGTGATCTTGAAGAGGACCTGTCCCAGGATCAGGCTACCGATCTCCGCCCAGCTGAAAATCCCTGCAAAAGCCACGGAAATGAAGATCGTGGAATTGAGGATCTGCGACACGATGGTGGAGACATTGTTGCGCAGCCAGAGCCGGTTCTTGCCCTGATCCTTGATCCGCAGATGGTGGAAGATCAGCACGTCCGCCAGCGCGCTCAGGCCAAATGCGACAAGGCCGGCGAAATTGGTGCGGTTGCCCGATGAGAACACCGAGACGAACTCGGCCTGACGGTCGGGCGTCCAGCTCTCCGCCGGCGTCATGAAGGGGAATACCGCTTCGGCGTGCATGGCATAGACCAGCAGGAGCGCGACCAGGAAACGCATCGCCACACCGGTCAGCACGACACACATGGCATAGCCGCGCCCCCAGACCTCGCTGATCACATCCGTGGCCAGATAGGTCAGGCCGAACGCCAGGGTTCCGGCGGGAACGAGCACGACAAGCGGGCCCAGCTGGACTTCATGCACCTTGATTGCGGTCAGGGCCGCGAGCACGAGGGAGACCATGAAAAGGCCCGTGCAGAAGAACAGCACAAAGGCCTTCCGCGTGACTTTCTCCGGATGCATGGCGGCATCAACTGACGGATCCAAGGAGCCCCTCCCCAAAATCTCTGGAGGAGAGGATAAGCTGTTTTGATTTCGAGGAAAGTGGAACTAGACCGAAGACCGGCTGCGGAAGGCCGCCGCGAGGGTTCCGTCGTCCAGATAATCCAGCTCGCCTCCCACCGGAACACCCCGTGCCAGGGAGGTCACGGACACGCCGCAGGGCTCCAGCTTGTCAGCCAGATAGTGTGCCGTGGTCTGGCCGTCGACCGTGGCATTGAGGGCGAGCACGATCTCGGTGACGGCCCCATCGGCCGCCCGCTCGACCAGGCGTGCAATGTTGAGATCCTCGGGCCGCACGCCGTCCAGCGCGGACAGGACCCCGCCCAGAACATGATAGCGCCCCTTGAAGGCACCGGCCCGCTCGAGCGCCCACAGATCACCCACCGTCTCGACCACGCAGATCGCGGCGTCCTGGCGATTGGGCGCTGCGCACACCGCACAGGGATCGGTGACATCCAGATTGCCACAGGTCGAACAGGCCTGGATCTTGTTCGCGGCATCGGCCAGAGCATCGGCGAGCGGACGCATCAGCACGTCGCGCTTGCCCAGCAATTGCAGCGCGGCACGCCGCGCCGAGCGCGGTCCCAGTCCCGGCAGTTTCGCCAGGAGGGTGATCAGGCGTTCGATTTCCGGGCCGGCCGACGCGGTGCGCATGGTGTCCGTCCTTTGTGGTCGATCAGAACGGCATCTGCATGCCGGGCGGCAATTCCAGTCCGCCAGCGGCGTCCTTGACGATTTCCTGCTGGCGCACTTCCGCCTTGCGGCGGGCATCATTATGGGCGGCCAGGATCAGGTCCTCGAGAATCTCCGGCTCTTCCGGGTCGATCAGCGACTTGTCGATATTGACGCGCTTGAGATCGCCCTTGGCGGTCATGCTGACCGTGATGAGACCGGCGCCGGCTTCACCCGTCACCACTTCCTCATCCAGCTTGGCCTGGGCTTCCGCCATTTTCTGCTGCATGGCCTGCGCCTGCTTCATCAGGCCCATCAGGTCCTTCATGCCCGTTTCTCCGTACTGGTTTCATCCTTGCCGTCTTCGGCCGAAACGGCGTCTCGGACGGCCAAAATCTCTGCACCGGGGAAGAGACGCAAGGCCTCGGCGACAGCCGGGTCGCGCCGGGCCTGTTCCAGGCGCTCCGCCTCCAGGCGTTTGCGGCGCTCGGACCAGGTCTCCCCGCCTTTCGCATCCCCACTGGCCAGAATGGCCCAACGCGCACCGGTCCATTCCAGCAGGCGCTTGGCCAGACGCTGGCCCAGATCCGGCGGACAATCCGGTTCCGGCTGATAGGTGAAGGAACCCGGCTTGAAACCGGCCGGGCGGACATAGCGTTCCACATCGGTCTGCAGGGCAATGTCACGCTTTTCGCGCAAGAGTTCGATCAGCGCCTCGAAGGTCGCCGGACCGTCCATCGGCACCTCGCCCTCCGGCTGGGTGCGGTCCGGCGGGCTGACCGGTTCGAACACCGCCGCCGACGGGCCGGAGGATGGTGCAGGCGAAGGAGCGGTCGGATGCGGCGCGGTGTCTGCGAAATGATCCGCCGGCGCCATCGACGCCGGCTCAGGCTTTCCCGGCGCCTCCCCGCCTGACGGAGCGGCAGGCGATGCCGGATGCCCGGCCAGGATGCGCGCTGCCTCTTCCGGCCCTGGCAGCGAGGCCGCAGCGGCCAGACGCAGCACGGTCATGTCGGCGGCGGCCAGCGGGTCCGGCGCGTTGCGCACATCATCCAGACCGGTCAGCAGGATCTTCCAGAGCCGGGTCAGCTGGCCCAGGGATTGGGCATCGGCCAGCCTGGCGAGGCGCTCCACCGTATCGGCGGCTTCACCCAGATCAGCCCCGGCACCGGCCGCCTTCACGCGCGACAGGGCGTGGACGAAATCCAGCAGGTCCCGCGTGATCACGACCGGGTCGCCGCCGGCATCATAGAGCGAGGCCAGCTCGTCGAGCGCCTTGGCGGTTTCACCGGTCAGGGCTTCCTCGAGCAGGTCGAGCACCCGGGCACGGTCGGCCAGGCCCAGCATGTCGCGGATCTGCGGCGCGGAGACCGGTCCGTCCTCCTCGCTGCCCTGCACGATGGCCTGGTCCAGCAGGGAGAGCGCGTCCCGCACCGAACCTTCGGCAGCCCGGGCGATCAGGGACAGGCCCTCGCGGTCGACCTGGGCGTTTTCCAGCCGGCAGATGCGGTCAAGATGGTCGGTGAGCACTTCGCGATCGATCCGCTTGAGGTCGAAACGCTGGCAGCGCGACAGCACAGTCACCGGAACCTTGCGGATCTCCGTGGTCGCGAAAATGAACTTGGCATGCTCCGGCGGCTCCTCGAGCGTCTTCAACAGGGCGTTGAAGGCCGAGGTGGAGAGCATGTGCACTTCGTCGATGATGTAGACCTTGTAGCGGGCCGAGACCGGCGCATAGCGCACGCCTTCCAGGATTTCCCGGATATCGCCGACCCCGGTGCGCGAGGCGGCGTCCATCTCCATGACATCGACATGGGCCGAACGGGCAATCGCTTCGCAATGCACGCCGGGGAAGTTGAGATCCATGGACGGACCGTCGACCTCGTCATTGGCATAGTTCAGCGCGCGGGCGATCAGGCGGGCCGTCGTGGTCTTGCCGATCCCGCGCACGCCGGTGAGCATGTAGGCATGCGCGATCCGGCCTGCGGCAAAGGCGTTGGTCAGCGTGCGGACCATCGGCTCCTGGCCGATCAGATCCTCGAATTTCGACGGGCGGTATTTGCGGGCCAGCACCTGATAGCCCGGATCGGGCGCGGTCGACGGCAGATCGAGTCCCGGCATCAGGACGTCGTCGCTCGCTCCGGTGTCGTCGGTGGAGAGCGGGGTGTCGTCCATGGGATCCTGTCAGATGGCTAGAGGGCGGCGCGTTACGGCTCTCCGTTCACCGGAAAGCCCGTCCGGAGCCTAGAGCAAGATTCGCGTTTTCTGAAACGCCTGACGCTGAATTGAAGTGGAAGACCGGACAGCGACCCGAGTGAAAACTCGTTACGGCTGCTTCCTTCCGGACCTGACCGGGTTGGCGAGGCACTCGTCCACCGCCGATCTTCCGCGCTCTATATCGCGTGCCGGTGCCTTCAACGCAAGGCGCGCACTCATTGCGTGGGGTAGAAATCTGCACCCCCCAGATGCGCAGCCGCCGCCAGAAAGCTGGCATGGGCGTCCAGCGCCGCGATCAGATCATCATTGCCGTCGCCGCAGACCAGAAGATCACGCCAGTATCCGGTCACGCGGGCCTGGGTTTCCAGCCAGTCCTGCACGGCCATGCGGGCGGGGTCACCGCCGAAGCCGGCCACAGAATTCGTCTTGCAAGCCATGTCGATACCTCCTGCGCCCACTCTATTTGCGAGTCATTCGCAATTGCAAGAGGGGCGTGACACTTTTGCAGGAGGCAAATCGCGATTTCTGACGCAGAATGGGTGGCAAGCCATCGGGACCTATCCATGGAGTCACTGACCCTGACCTGCCTGGGGGCCGCTGGAACCGTCACCGGTTCGCGGCACCTTCTGGAATCGGACGGCACGCGCATCCTGCTTGATTGCGGCATGTTCCAGGGCCGCCGTGACATCCGCAGCCGCAACTGGTCGGCCTTCGGCGTGGAGCCGTCCAGCCTGGACGCCATCCTGCTCTCGCACGCCCATCTGGATCATTCCGGCTATATCCCGCGCCTGATCCGGGAAGGGTATGACGGCGACATCGTCTGCACGCCGCCCACGCTCGACCTGTGCCGCATCCTGCTCAGCGATAGCGGCTATCTGCAGGAACGGGACGCGGAGTACGCCAATCGCAAACGCTTCTCCCGCCACGAACCCGCCCTGCCGCTCTACACCCAGAAGGATGCGGAGGAGGCGATGAGCTTTTTCCGGGACGAGCCCTTCGACACGGATTTCAACCTGCCCGGCGGCGGCCGGGCCCGGCTGAACCGGGCCGGCCATATCCTTGGCGCGGCGACCGTGACGCTGGACTGGCAGGGTCGCCGCATCGCCTTCTCCGGCGATCTGGGCCGGTTCGGCGATCCGATCATGTGCGACCCGGAACCGATCGAGCAGGCCGACTATCTCATCCTGGAAACCACTTATGGCGACCGCCTGCACGAAACCCGCGATGCCGGGGAAGTTCTGGCCGGCATCGTCAAGCGGACCGTGGGCCGGGGCGGCACGCTGATCATTCCGGCCTTTGCGGTCGGCCGGTCCCAATTGCTGATCTACTTCCTGTGGAAGCTTCGCCAGGCCGGACAATTGCCGCCGGTCCCCGTCTATCTGGACAGTCCGATGGCGATCAATGCGAGCAACCTGCTGGGCCGTCACATCGGCGAGCACAAACTGTCCCGCGACGACGCCGAAGCGATGGGCCGGTCAGTGGAATATGTCCGCGAGGCGGAACGGTCCAAGGAGATCACCGCCGATCCCATGCCCAAGATCATCATTGCCGCCAGCGGCATGGTGACCGGCGGCCGCGTCCAGCACCATCTGAAGACCTATGCGTCCGACCGGCGCAACACGATCCTGTTCTCCGGCTTCCAGGCGCCGGGCACACCGGGGGCTGCCATTGTGGCGGGCGCCGACGAGGTTCGCATTCACGGACGCTCGATCGCCATCGAGGCCGAGGTCGCCGACCTGCCCATGCTGTCGGCGCATGCTGACGCCAACGGCATCATGGCCTGGCTGCGCCATTTCAAGCGCCCGCCCCGCCGCACCTTCCTGGTGCATGGCGAGCCGCAGGCCTCCCGCGCCCTGCGCGACCGGATCGAGAACGAGCTGGGCTGGGCCTGCGCAATCCCGGAACACCGCGAGCGCTTCGACCTCTAGCCGTCGCCATGCTGTTGATGCCATGGCGGGAAAGGCCTACATCACGCGGCAGACACCCCGCCCGTCCGGGCCGAGCATTGCACAGGCTTTCCCATGAATGACCGCACCCTACTGGCCGGAGAACGCCCCATGGTTTTCGCCGGCGCGCCGCTGGACCGGGGTGATGCGCTGCGCCGGGACGAAGCCCGGGTGCAGGACCTCATGCAGGGGGATGAAGGCTGGTGGATGATCCTGTCCGGCGGCGACGCCCTGTTGCAGCCGGACGGAAACCTGTTCTGGTTTCACCCGAGCGAGGCGCGGACCCTGGCGCTGAAGCCGACCCGGATCTTCCTGGGCCACTACAAGGGGTCGGCCTGTTTCGCGGCTGAGATGGAAGACGACACCGCGCTGCCGGCGGGTGTCGAACCGGTCGATCCGCGCCGCGCCGCAATGGGGATGAGCCAGGACGAGGCTGCGCTCTACGGCTATGCCCGCTCCATCCTGCTCTGGCACCAAACCCACGGCTTCTGCGCCGCCTGCGGCACCGAAACGGTCGTGAAGGGTGGCGGCACGCGGCGGCAATGTCCCGGCTGCGAGAAAGAGCATTTCCCGCGCGTCGATCCGGTCGTGATCATGCTGGCCACGCATGGTGATGAATGCCTGCTCGGACGCCAGACCGCCTGGCCGGAAGGCATGTGGTCCGCACTCGCCGGCTTCACCGAGCCGGGCGAGACACTCGAAGAGGCCTGCGCCCGCGAGCTCAAGGAAGAGGCCGGCGTCACCGCCGACATTCCCTCGATCCGCTACGTCATGGGCCAGCCCTGGCCCTTTCCCTCATCGTTGATGATGGGGCTGATCGCGCCGGTCAGCGATGCCAGCATCACGGTGGACACGCACGAGCTGGAAGCGGCCCGCTGGTTCCACCGGGATGAGGTCGCCGCCATGCTGGCGGGCACGCATCCCGAAGCGGCCATGCCGCCCTCGATCGCCATTGCCCGCCGCCTGGCGGAATTGTGGGTCGCCGGACGGATCTGATCCCGCCCGGCAGACCGGCTCAGTGCGCGTGCGACAGGATCGGCTTGGACCAGGCCATGGCCTGGAAAGCCTCATCCAGCGGCGTTTCCGCGATGTGGTTGAGATAATTGGTCATCGTCTTGACCGTCACCCCGTGGATCACGTCCAGCACATTGGCCTTGGTGAAACCCGCCTTGAGGAAGGCGTCCACATCCGACCGCTCCACCAGGCCGCGCTCGCGGACAATGGAGAGGGTGAACTGGCGCAGGGATTCCAGCCGCGCATCACTGCGGATCGGCTCGCCATCGCGGATCGCCATGATGACATCGCGTTCCAGACCGGCCTCGAGCGCCAGGGTGGAATGAACGGCGACGCAGTACTCGCAGTTGTTGGCAAAGCTGGTGGTCAGCAGAACGACCTGCTGCTCGATCACCGTCAGACCGCCTTTCGCGAAGGTCTGGCTCATCGTCATATAGCTTTCCAGCGCCGTCGGTGAAGCCGCGAGCTCGCCCAGCACATTGGGAATGAAGCCATAGGTCGTCTTGGCCCGGGCCAGCAGGGGACGGGACGCGGCCGGAGCCTGGTTTTCATTGAAGATGGTGAGTTGAGACATCGGTTTCCCTTTCATGCGTTGACTGTTGAAGTCCGCTGAACGGGGCGACGGGGCAGTTTTTGGCAACCCGGCGCACGGGCTCAGGGAGCGCCGGAGCACGACGGGGCATGTGGCCGGGCCGGGCACGCGGCGGCACACACAATCAGTGGCTTGGCAGCCAGCTGACCGGAGGCGGAGCCTAGCACATCCGACGCTTCGGGACGACTCAAAGAAAAAGGGCCGCACCCGAAGGCGCGGCCCCGTCTTCATCCGTTACGGACGGAGGGATCAGCCACCAAAACGGCGGACATAGGCGATGCCGAATGCGTCAGCATCGGAGCCTTCGTCAAACTCGTAGCGGGTGTAATCGACGCGGACACCATTATTGCCCGAGAAAAACCACTCGCCGCCTGCGCCGAAGGCCCAGGCGTTGTCATTGTCCGACACATTGTAGCCGGGCAGAGAGGCTTCGGCGTCGGCCACGGTGTAACCGGCCCGCAGGAAGACGCTGGCCTGGTCGTTGGACCACGGGCGCACGACGCCGAACACGCCGGCGGCGTAGTTCAGCTCGACATCCACCGGCGTACCCAGAACGTCGACCGTGTCGTCGCCGAGACCCAGGTTCAGCTGGCCTTCAACACCGAAATACTGGTTGAAGTCATAGCCACCACGCAGGACGAAGCTGTCCAGATCAACGCCGTCGAGGTCGAAACGCTCATAGCCGGCGCCCAGGGTGAATTGCGGCGCGTCCTGGGCCGAGGCAGTGGCGGTCAGGGCCAGGACGGAGAGGGAGGCTGCAATAAGAGAACGGTACATAAATACGTGCCTTTTTGAGTTGGCGTGGTTGCGGCCACGCACGTTTGTAAAACCCCAGCGATGCCGCGAGATGGGTTTCGCCCGGGGCGGATTCAAGGCGCAAACATGGCCAAACTGCGGTGCGCTCAGCCCGACGGGAGGGACTGTCGGACGCCGCGTCCCGCAAGCCGGTCGCGCCACCCGCTTCACGGCGCGCAACCGGACCCTCCGTCGGCCTGTCAGATGAATTTTCACCCACTTTTTGGACATGCGGCGTGTTAACGCATGCACAAGAGCGCGCTGGAGTGTTGCCTGTAGGCCCGCCTCATGCCAAACACGGCACCAATTGTGACCTGAACGATTTTGGGGGCGTCCATGGGCGATCTCTTCTTTAACAAGGTAGCTGGCGTCGTGATCGGTGCTGTGCTGGCCGTTATGGGCATCACCGAGCTGGGCCATCTGCTGGTCCCGTCGCACGCGGCGCATGAGCTGACGGCTGAGAACACCAGCTATCCGGTGGACTGGGCTGCGCTCGAAGCGGGCGGCAGCGGCAGCGAAGCCGAAGTGGACACCGGCCCGACCGATTATGGTGCACTCCTCGCTGCTGCCGACATGGGCAATGGTGAGCGTGTGGCCCGTCGCTGCGCCGCCTGCCACACCTTCGAACAGGGTGGCGCCAACGGCGTTGGCCCGAACCTCTGGGGCGTGGTCGGTGCCGACATTGCGCACCATGACGGCTTCTCCTATTCGGACGCCCTGACCAGCCTGGAAGGCAATTGGGACTTTGAACGCCTGAGCCACTTCATCGAAAACCCGAGCGCCTACGCTCCGGGCACGGCGATGTCCTTCCGTGGTCTGCGTGACGAAGCCCAGCGCATGGACCTCCTGGTCTATCTGCGCAGCCTGTCCGACAATCCGATGCCGCTCCCGGCACCGCTGCCGGCGGCCGACGAGATGGCCGAAGAGGTCAGCGAAATGGCGGAAGATGCTGCTGAAGCGATGGGCGACATGGCCGACGAGGCCACCGACGCTGCCGCTGAAATGGCACATGACGCCACCGAGGAGCATGACGGCGGCCACTAGGCCCCTCATCCCGGCGACACGAAAAGGCCCGGCTGGTTCACCAGCCGGGCCTTTTTCTTGGCCGCTTCCCTGACGATCAGTCGAGTGGAACCCGGATGATGGTGCGCACCGGCGTGCCGCCCTCGCGGATGCGCGCCTCGGCCTCGGCATAGGGTTCCAGAGTCGTATCCATGGTGTGGCCATTGGCGTGCAGGAGATGCTCGCTATCGGTCAGGATACCGACATGGCCCGGCCAGAACACGACATCGCCCCGCTGGCGCTCCGGATCCGCCGTGACCTCGGGCCAGCGCGCTTTCAGGGCGGCTTCCTGCTGGTCCGCATCGCGCGGCACGTCGTGGCCCGCCGCTCGCATCGCCATCTGGACCAGGCCGGAACAGTCCAGCCCCAGGCTCTCCTTGCCGCCCCACAGATAGGGCGCGCCCAGAAAGGCCTCGGAGACAGCGACAAAATCCGCGGCATGCTCGTCCAGGGCCGCCGTATGCGCCTCGATCACCCAGCCCAGCCCCTTGGCCGCCAGAAAGCGTCCGCGACGCTCGCCCGCATCAATCAGCGCATTCAGGCTGAGCAGGCATTCCGGGGCCGTCTTGATATCGGGTTCGGAGAAGACATAGGTCCGCAGAACACTGATCTTCCGGTTCACCGGCAGGACCGCATGGGTAAAGCCGCCCAGATCGACCCAGCCGACATATCCGTCTGCGCGCGAGAAACCCCAGCCCCAGCCTTCAACCTCTTCCAGCACGGCGAAGACTTCACCGCACAGGAGCTGGTCATCCATCGCGCCAGTCGGGGACGGTGTGCGGCGAATCGGGGCGGCGGGGATGTGACATTGCCAATCCACCGGCTCCACGAAGCGCTCGGCCTCGACCTGGCCCTTCAGATGCGCGGCTGCGAGATCGGGCCGGGCGGGGGTGAGACGGGGATCCAGTTGGGACATGTGCGGGTTTCCTCGGCACGCAGGGCGACACGTTCGCCGTAATCGTACAGAAACACCGCCCCTTTGACAGTCCGGTGTACCGACACATCCCGCTTGTCCGCCTGGTCCTTCTTGCGCCGGACAAAGCCCTGGCGCTCCAGCACATCCAGCGCCCGTGTCACGGCGGGCTTCGGCAGGTTGAGCTGGCGGGACAGATCACGGACCGCATGCGGCCCCGGACGCATGAAGATCGCCAGGAGAAGGGCAAACTGACGCGCCGTCAGGTCCGCGGTTGCCCCGCGGACACTGTCAGCCGACACGCGGCGCATCATCTCAAGCGAAGTCATCGCCTGCGACGCCATGCTTGGTCTCCCGAAGAATCAGTTCGTCGGGGCTAATCCTGGAATCGCTCCTTGAGCATTTGGTAAACGGCGCGAGCGGCATGCATGTCGCCGCCCTTGGGACGGCCCGGCCGCTCCTTGGGATTCCAGGCGAAAATGTCGAAATGCATCCAGGCCGCATCCCCGACGAAACGGCGCAGGAAGAGCGCCGCCGTGATCGATCCCGCCATCGGCATGGCCGTGGAGTTCACAATGTCGGAAATCTCGCCGTCGATATCCGTCTCATAACCGTCCCAGAGCGGCATGCGCCAGACCGGGTCGACGACTTTCAGGGCCGAGGCCGACAGGTCGGCCGCCAGCATGTCGTCATCGGTGTAGAAGGGCGCCACTTCAGGCCCCAGCGCGACACGGGCCGCCCCGGTCAGGGTGGCGAAATCCATCAGCAGATCGACGTCATGCTCGGTCGCGCGGGCCAGGGCATCGGCCAGCACGAGCCGTCCTTCGGCATCGGTATTGTCGACCTCGACCGTCAGGCCCTTGCGGGAATCCAGCACATCACCCGGCCGGAACGCCCCGGCCCCCACAGCGTTCTCCACGGCAGGCACCAGAAGGTGCAGACGCACCGGCAGGCGGGCGGCCATGATCATCTTGGCCAGGCCCATCGCATTGGCCGCGCCGCCCATGTCTTTTTTCATGAGCCGCATGAATTGCGCGGCCTTCAGGTCCAGACCGCCCGTATCGAAACACACACCCTTGCCGACAATGGCCAGGCGGGGATGGTTTTCATCGCCCCATTCCAGCTCCAGCAGGCGGGGGGCCTCGGCGGCGGCGCGGCCGACCGCGTGGATCATCGGATAGTTCTGGGCCAAAAGGTCATCGCCCCGGATCACCGAGACATGGGCGCCATAGGAATCGGCCAGTTCCCGGAACGCCGCTTCCAGGCCTTCCGGTCCCATCTGGTCGGCCGGCGTGTTGACCAGGTCCCGCGTCAGGGTGACCGACGCGACGATGGCCGCGGCCTCGTCAGCATCTGCGCCCTTGGGCGGAACCAGACGCGCCGGCTTTCGGTCCGCCTTCTTGAACGCGGTGAAGCTGTATCCACCCAGCCCCCAGGCCGTCATGGCCAGGGTTTCATCCCAGGTGTCCGGCAGGG